>DATMTF010000333.1:0-9701 GCA_035565015.1 Asticcacaulis sp.
ATCGAGGTGCGCAACAATATCGGCGGCTTCGGGCCATCGACCGATGGGGTCGATATCGATTCCTGCCATGAGGTGCTGGTCGAGAACGCCGACATCGACAATCATGACGACGACATCGTCATCAAGTCGGGCCGCGACGCCGACGGCCTGCGCGTCAACCGGCCCAGCTACAATATCCTTGTGCGCAACTCGATCGTCCGCGCGGGCGTGGCGGGCATAGCCTTCGGTTCGGAAACCTCCGGCGGCATCCACGATGTCGAGGTCTACGGCCTCAAAGTCGTCGGCCCGACGGTCAATGGCATCCTCTTGAAATCGGCGCATACGCGCGGCGGCGACATGTACAATATCAACATCCACGACATGCAGATTTCCGGCGTCGAAACCGCGATCCGCGCCGATCTGAACTGGAACCCGGCCTATTCCTACGCCAGCATTCCCGCCGATGTGAAAAACCCGCCGGAAAGCTGGAAGGTTCTCGCCACCCCCGTGCCGCACGATGAGGGCCTGCCGCACTATCACGATGTCCATATCAGCCACATCGAGGCCGACAATGCGCGCGCCGCCATCCGTTTTGAGGCCTATCCCGACGCGCCGTTCAAAGACGTGACGCTCGACGACATCCATATCAGGGCGAAGACCGCCGGCGAGATCATCCACGCCGACGGGATTCACTTTACCGACGCCAAGATCGACGCCGCCGACGGCTCGCATGTGCGGCTGGAGGACGCCAGGGACGTGACGGGGCTGAACGAAGGCTAAACTTCAGAGGGCTGAAAATTGCGCCGGTTTAACATTCAGAACGCTGCCCAGCAAATCGAGCATCTCGCCAAGCCGCGCAAAGCCGAGCGGCTTGGTCAAATGCAGGTCGAAACCGGCGCGCGCGGTTTTCGCGCGCGTGGCCGCGTCGCCATAGGCGGTCTGGGCGATCAGCTTGGCCGGGCGAAAATCGTCGCGGCGCCGTAAGGTCTGGGCCAGCTCGAAACCATCCATGCCCGGCATGTCGAGATCGAGCATCAGGATCTGCGGTCGGAAGCGAAGCGCATGGGCCAGCGCGTCGACGCCCGACAGACAGGCCTCGGCCTCCGCGCCAAGATCGTTAAGAGACTCACTTATAAGATTCGCCGCTTCCGGATTGTCGTCGACGACAAGGATGCGCAAACAATCCCTACCGCTCATGTCCGCCTCCATACGCTGCACATGGCGATCTTCTATCCGGCCAATGTGGCAGTCTGATTACGCTTTACGGGCACAAAGCGTCTGATTCCGGTCAAATTTTTCGTGATTCGGGCGCGCGCTGCGTCGGCGCAGCCGATGTGCGGAAAAATGGGCCGGATAGACGAACCGGGACGAAGCCGGTATGAAGCCCGCCTCCTTCGCTGCTAGACAGGCCCGTTCATGGCGTCCACACCGCAATCCTCCGCAGCCCGTCCCTGGTTTGGGCTGGTCATGCTGACCCTGGTCTATATTCTCAATTTTCTCGACCGGCAGATCCTCAGCATCCTGGCCGTGCCGATCAAGGCGGAGTTTCATTTAAGCGACGCGCAGATGGGCTGGCTGGGCGGACTTGCCTTCGGGCTGTTCTATTCGATCCTCGCCATTCCGGCGGCGCGGCTGGCGGATCGGGCGTTGCGCGTCGGCGTCATGGCGGCGGCGCTCGCCCTGTGGTCGGGCTTCACCGCCTTATGCGGCCTGACGGGCGGCTTTATCAGCCTGTTTATAGCGCGCTTGGGCGTCGGCGTCGGCGAGGCGGGCGGCGTGGCGCCGGCCTACAGCCTGATCAGCGATTATTTCCCGCCGCGGATGCGCGCGCGCGCCATGGCGCTCTATTCGCTGGGCATTCCCATTGGCATTGCGGCGGGCGCCTTTATCGGCGGACTGCTGGCCAGCGACTGGCGGCGCGCCTTTATCTGGGTCGGGTTGGCGGGCCTAGTTGTGACCGCGCCGTTTCTGCTGCTGGTGAAAGAGCCAGCGCGGCAAAAGCCCGCCAGCGCCATGCCGTCTCTGGCCGGGGTCGCCGCCGACGCTTTTTCCCGTCCGTCCTTCTGGCTGATCTCCATAGGCGCGGGCAGCGCCTCACTGGTCGGCTATGGGCTGATGTTCTGGCTGCCCGCCTATCTGGTGCGCAGCGCCGGGTTCGACCTTTTGCACGCCTCGCGCTTCATCGCCGGGGTCACCCTGATCGGCGGCGTGGCGGGCATGCTGCTGGGCGGCGCTTTGGCCGACCGATTGGGCGGCGCGCGCAAGGGCGCCTATGCGCTGATCCCCGCCATCGCCTTCGTTCTGTCCGCCGGTTTTTACGTGCTGGCGGTGATGGTCAAAGCGCCGTCGTATGCGTTCTGGCTGTTCGTCATACCCCAAGCGCTGGGCCTGATGTGGTTCGGCCCGCTGCTGACCGCCGTGCAGCATCTGGGGCCGCCCGCCGCGCGCAGCCAGGTTTCGGCCCTGTTCCTGCTGATCCTCAACCTGATCGGCCTCGGCCTTGGCCCTTATGCGTTCGGCAAGCTGTCCGACCTGTTAACGCCCGCCTTTGGGACTGAGGCGCTCAAATATGCGTTTCTGGCCGGACTGGGCTTCTACATTCTCGCCGCCATCCTGCTCACGATTGCGGCGGGCCGTCTCGCAAGGGACTGGGCAAAGGACGGAAGCGACTGATCGGGGCCGCTCGTTATGTCGGTCGAAATAAATATGACATATTGCGCGAATTCTGTTGCAAATCGGCAATAGCTCACCCAAAGCGGCGGCAAAGATGAAACCGAGGCAAGCGCCTATATTTACAAGTAAAAGTCTGATCCGCCGCGCGCGTTCCGTGATCAGGCGTCAATCGCCGCAACAATCTGTGCGAGCCGCTGCGCTTGCGCCGCAAGTGGGCCGCAAGGTACGAACAGGGCATGAAAGCCCTGTTATTCGACATGGACGGCACGGCGGTGGATACCGAGCCGCAGCACCTGAAAGCCCTGCGCAGTCTGTTGCGCGACTACGGCGCCGATCCCGATATTGCGCATTTCCATGAGAAGGTCGCCGGACGCACCAGCTATTCGGTGGCGCAGAGCTTTTTTCCTGACGCGACGCCGGAAGACTGGCGCGCCTTCTCCGTCGCCAAGGAGCGGCGTTTTCGCGATATCGCCGACGGCCTGACGCCTGCGCCCGGCCTTGTGCGGTTGCTCGATGCGGCGGCGCGGAGCGGCCTCAGAACCGCTCTGGTGACCAATTCGCCGGTCGAGAATGTCGATTTCGTGCTCGGTCGCGCCGGGCTTGAGGGCCGGTTCGATACGGTGGTTCTGGCGGGCGATCTGCCGCGCCCCAAACCCGATCCGCTGGCCTATCTGACAGCGCTGCAACGTCTCGATATTGCAGCGGAGGACGCGCTGGCCTTTGAAGATTCGCTGCCCGGAATCACCTCGGCGACGGGCGCAGGCGTGCGCGTGGTCGGCCTGACGACCTCACTGAGCGGCGCGGCCTTATTACAGGCGGGCGCATGCCGGATTATGGCCGATTTTACGGGATTTTCGCTCGCAAACGCGGCTTAAGACTCGGCGCCCTCCCCGATCTGTAACGCTCGCCGCTCTTATCGTAGCGCCGCGCCGATGCCTCGGCCTGCTGTCGGAAACTGACGGCGGTCGGGTCTATCGAGGCGCAGATCGAATTTTTATGTCGGTCGCGGCCATAATGCGCCGCACATTCCGGTAAGACGACGCGTAACCGGCGTCGCCCGCTGCGCGTATCCATAATAACCCAGACCGAGGCGACGCCATGCTGACCTGCTCTTTGCGCCCCAATCTCCCGCAACCCGCCGCGACCTCCACCCGCGCCGAACGCTACCGCCGCGTGCGCGACCGCACCCTGGCCCTGATCGAGCCCTTAACGGCGGAGGACATGGTCGTGCAATCCATGCCGGACGCCAGCCCGGCCAAGTGGCATCTGGCGCACACGACCTGGTTCTTCGAGACGTTTCTGCTCGGCGCGCAGCCGGGTTATGCGGTTTTCGACGACAGCTTCGCCTATCTGTTCAACTCCTATTACGAGGCGCTGGGGGCGCGCCAGCCGCGCGCGCAGCGCGGGCTCCTGACCCGTCCGTCTCTGGAGCGGGTGCTGGACTATCGCCGCCATGTCGATGCGCGCATGCGGGCCTTGCTGGAGACGGACGCCGACGTTGACGCCCTGCTGGATCTGGGCCTGGCGCACGAGGAGCAGCACCAGGAGCTTTTGCTCATGGACATGCTGCACCTGTTCTCCCTATCGCCGCTGACGCCCGCCGCCGCGCCGGACTGGCCGCGCGATCAAGGCGGGCGCAAGGGCCAGTTTCAGGTCCGGCCCGGCGGCCTGGTCGAGATCGGCCACGACGGGCAGGGCTTCGCTTTCGACAATGAAGGCCCGCGCCATAAGGTCTGGCTGCAACCGTTCGAGATCGCCGACCGGTTGGTTCGCAACGCCGAATGGCGCGATTTCATCAACGATAATGGCTATGGACGCCCGGAGCTGTGGCTGTCCGACGGCTGGGCCTGGGCGCAGACGCACGAGGTCCGGGCGCCCTTCTACTGGCGCGATACGCCCGACGGCTGGGCTGAGATGACGCTGGCGGGCCTGCGTCCGCTCGATATGGACGCGCCGGTCACCCATGTCAGCTTTTATGAGGCCGACGCCTTTGCGCGCTGGTCGGGGGCGCGGCTGCCGCTGGAGGCCGAATGGGAGATGGCGGCGCGCGACGGCGTTCTGCAGCAGGCGTTCGACGTCGGCTGGCAATGGACGGCCAGCGCCTATCTGCCCTATCCGGGCTTTGCGCCGGGCGCAGGCGCGGTCGGCGAATATAATGGCAAGTTCATGAGCGGCCAGATGGTGTTGCGCGGCGGCGCGGCCTTCACGCCGGACGGTCATGCGCGTTCGACCTACCGCAATTTTTTCGCGCCCGACAAACGCTGGATGCGCAGTTCGGTGCGGCTGGCGCGCGATCTGGACCCGGCGCGCGGGCGCGACGACGCAGGTTTCGCCGCCGATGTGGTCAGCGGTCTGTCGGCGCGGCAAAAGAGCCTGTCGCCCAAATATTTTTACGATGCGGCCGGATCGGACCTGTTCGAGGCGATTTGCCGGACGCCGGAATATTATCCGACGCGCTCCGAAACGAAGCTGCTGCGCGACATCGCCAAAGAGCTTGTCGGCGACCTGCCTTCAGACGCCGTTCTGGTCGAATTCGGCAGCGGCGCCAGCGACAAGACGCGGCTTTTGCTCGACGCCGCGCCGCAGATCAAAGCCTATGTGCCGATCGATGTCAGCGCCGAGGCGCTGCGCATGGCCAAGGCGCGGCTGGCGCAGGCCTATCCGTATCTGTCGGTCGCGCCGGTCTTAGGCGATTTTACGGCGCGGCTCGACCTGCCTTCCGAAACGCGCGATCGCCCCTTGATCGGCTTCTTCCCCGGCTCGACCCTCGGCAATTTCGAGCCGGAGGCGGCGCAGGCGCTGTTGCGCACTATTCGCGATGCGCTGGGAGCGCAGGCGCGCCTGATCCTCGGCGCCGACATGGTCAAGGACGAAGCGACCCTGCTGGCGGCCTATGACGACGCCGAAGGCGTAACCTGCGCCTTCAACAAGAATCTTTTGAGCCGCATCAATCGCGAGCTGGGCGGGACGTTCGATTTGTCGGCCTTCGACCATCTGGCGCTGTGGAACGCAGAGCGCCAGCGTATCGAAATGCACCTGGTCAGCCGTTTCGATCAGATCGTCAAGGCGGCGGGCCACACCTTCGCCTTCAAGGCGGGCGAGCGGCTGCACACGGAAAATTCGCACAAGTTCACACAGGACAGTCTGAGCCGTCTGGCCGAAGGCGCGGGCTGGCGCGTCGCGCGTAGCTGGATCAGCCCGCCCGGTTTCGGCGTGTTCGTTCTGACCTAGGGCGTTTCCGCCCAAAAGCGGTCCCACTTTTGGGGGAAGGAAGATCGACACAACAAAGACTTAGAGCGCCGGTCTGATTCCATCAGATCGGCGCTCCAGGACAGAGCCGATCGCGGCGCCCGTCCTGCGATGGCGACAGACCTCACTGCTTTCTTACTTTTTTCTTCGTATCTGCTTGATAGGGCTCTCCCGGTCGGAGCCCGATCGGAGAACGAGCATAGCGGGCGAAGACGGTGGATAAGAACCAAAACGATCGGCAGACAGCGCAGGGCGGCGCCATCGTCGGTTCATCGGATGACGCGATTATCGGCAAATCGCCGGATGGGCGCATTACTTCGTGGAACCGATCGGCGGAGACTTTATTCGGTTATACGCGCGACGAGGCCGTCGGCCAGCCGATCCGTCTGATCGTGCCGGAGGACCGTGTGGCTGAAAACGAGGCTCTGTTGTCCAGATTACAGGCCGGGGAACGTATCGAACATTTTGAAACTGTGCGCAAACACAGAACCGGCGCGCGACTCGAAGTCACCATCAGCGCTTCGCCGATCCATGATGACCAAGGCGCGGTTGTCGGCGCATCCGAGAGCGTTCGCAGCCTGAGCCCCGCGCGCTAGGCTGAGCGCGCGGGCGCCTTATTGGCCGCGATCGTCGATTCCTCCGACGACGCCATCGTCAGCAAGAATCTCGACAGCGTCATCACCTCATGGAATAAAGGCGCCGAGCGCATTTTCGGCTGGTCGTCCGAAGAGGCGGTCGGGCAGTCGATCACCATGATCATCCCACCCGAACTGCGCAGTCAGGAAGATGAGATCATCGCCCGGATACGGACGGGAGAGCGTATCGAGCACTTCGTCACCGAGCGCGTGCGTAAGGACGGCGCGCGCGTCAATGTCTCGATCACCATCTCGCCGGTGCGCGATGCTCAGGGCGTGATTGTCGGCGCCTCGAAGATCGCGCGCGACGTAAGCAAAGAGACGCAGGCCGAGGCGCGCCGCGCAGCCTTGATCCGGCTGACGGACGCGATTCGCGATCTGGAGGATCCCGACGAGATCGCCTATCAGGCGGCGCGCATTCTGGGCGAAACGCTCAAGATCAGCCGGGCCGGATATGGTGTGATTGATGTGACGCGCGAAACCATCACCATAGAGCGCGATTGGAACGCGCCGGGGATCAAAAGTCTGACCGGTATGCTGAGGTTTCGCGATTACGGCTCCTATATCGAAGATCTGGCGCGCGGCGAAACCGTTGTCTTCGCCGACGCGGACAAGGATCCGCGCGCCGTTGACGGCGCGAACGCGCTCAAGGCGATCAACGCGCAGGCTATCGTCAATATGCCGCTCACCGAACGCGGGCAGTTCGTCGCCATGCTCTATCTCAATCATGAGAAGGCGCGGCCCTGGCCCGATGCGGATCTGGCCTTTATCCGAGAGGTCGCCGAGCGCATGCGCACCGCAACGGAACGGGCGCGTGTGACGAAAGCCCTGCGCGAGTTGAACGAGCAGCTTGAGACCCGCGTCGCGGAGGCGTTGGCCGAGCAAAGACTGCTGGCCGATATTCTGGAATCGACCGACGCCTTTGTGCAGGTCGCCGATCCGAACTTCACATGGCTGGCCGTCAACCGGGCCAGCGCCGATGAGTTTGCGCGCATCTACGGCGTGCGCCCCAGGGTCGGCGACAATATGCTGGACCTGTTGGCGCATCTGCCGGAAGAACAGGCGGCGGTGCGCAAGGTCTGGTCGCGCGCCTTGCGCGGCGAAGCCTTTACCGAGGTCGGGGAATTCGGAACGACGGATCATGACCGGCGCTATTACGAGATGAAGTTCAACCCGCTTTACAACGATCAGGGGCGGTTGATCGGCGCCTATCAGTTCGTGTTCGACGTCACCGAACGCGTACAGGACCAGATCCGTCTGCAACAGGCGGAGGCGCAGTTGCGCCAGGCGCAGAAAATGGAGGCCGTCGGCCAGCTCACCGGCGGCGTGGCGCACGATTTCAACAATATGCTGGCAGTGATTTCCGGCGCGCTGCAACTGCTGGAGCGACGGGTCGGTCAGGACGATGCGCGCGCCAGGACGCTGATCGCCTCGGCTTCGGACGCCGCCAGACGCGCGGGCAGCCTGACGCAGAGGCTGCTGGCCTTTTCGCGGCAACAACCGCTGAAGCCGGAAGTGCTTGATCCCAACAAGCTGGTTGCGGGCATGACGGAGCTGTTCCGGCATTCTCTCGGCGCCAACATAAAACTGGAGACCGTGCTGGCGGGCGGATTATGGCGCATCTGCGCCGACCAGAACCAGCTTGAGAACGTGCTGCTGAATCTGGCGGTCAATGCGCGCGACGCCATGCCGGACCATGGCAAGCTGACCATCGAGACGCAGAACGCCGCGCTCGATTCACGCTACGTCGCCGCCGAAGCCGGGCTGAAGCCGGGACAATATGTGCTGATCGCCGTCACCGACACCGGCTGCGGCATGCCGCCGGACGTGATCGCCAAGGCGTTCGATCCCTTTTTCACCACCAAGGCGGTCGGCAAGGGCGCGGGGCTCGGCCTCAGTCAGGTCTACGGTTTCATCAAGCAGTCGGGCGGTCATATACGCATCTATTCAGAGCCCGGTCAGGGCACGAGCGTAAAAATATACCTGCCCCGCCACATTGGCGAGGCGGGCGAGAACACGATTGAGTCCAGCCGGTCGACCTTGCCGACTGGCGAGGATCAGGAGCTGATTCTCGTTGTTGACGACGAGGATCTGGTGCGCCAGATGTCGGTGGCCGCCCTGACCGAGCTGGGCTATCACGTCCTTGAAGCCAATGCCGCCCAGGCGGCGTTGGCGCTTCTGGCCGAACGTGCAGATATTGATCTTCTGTTCACAGACATTGTCATGCCGGACATGGACGGGCGGAGGCTGGTCGACGCGGCGCGCGAGACGCGGCCCGATCTGCCGGTTATCTACACGACCGGCTATACGCGCAACGCCGTCGTGCATAATGGCGTGCTTGATCCTGATGTCGAGCTGATCGGTAAGCCCTTCACCCTGGAGGAGCTGGCCCTGCGCGTGCGCGCGGTGCTGGACCGGCGGGAGAACAAGGTTTGAACGGCGTCAGTAGCCCTTGACGAAGATGTTGCCGGTCAGGCGTCCCTTGCGCGGATCGTCGGAAAACGCCATGTCCGCCGGAATCCGACCGGAGTGCAAAAGCGCGCCCTGATAGATGATAAGGCGGTCGGGAACCGCTTCAACGAAGGCGATCTCCTCAAAATAGGCGTTCGAGCCGCTGACATAGCCGCTTTGCGGATCGGCTTGCGTCTCCCGTGTCGCGGCGTTGACCAGGCGCAGGGCGCTGGCCTCATCGACGCGCTCTGTGCCGGTGGCGCGGTGGCGGTAAAAGGCCGTGCCGCTGCCGGGCGTATCGCTCAGATAGTGCAGCAGCGCAAAATAACCGGGATCTGGCGAGTCGTAATGCGGCGCGCTCTGAAAGGGCCGCAAGGCGTCCGGCGGCGTCGTGACCATGGAAAAGCTCGCCTCCAGCCAGTCGAAGCGGTCGATGTCCCACGTCCCGCCCAGAAACGGCGCCGCCGTTTGCAAAATCTCCGTCGCATAAGCGAAAGCGTCTTTGTCCGCCTCCGTAATGATGCGGCGCAGCCCCGGATAGGCGGTCGCGCACTCCGGCGGGAATGGCGCCAGGGCGGCGGCAATGGCGATGATCGCCTCTCGCCGCCCGCTGAAGTCGTCGATCACCACGATCCGGTGACCACCCTCGCCTAGGGTCAAAAGCTGCGGCTGCATCAGGCCCGGACGGTGAAGGACGCCGGGCTTCCCGCCGTG
>DATMTF010000334.1:0-2799 GCA_035565015.1 Asticcacaulis sp.
ACGGTTCCACCGCCATCACCCGCACCGGTCCGGCGACGGCCGACATCAGCGGCAACCTGACCCTGCACGGCGTCGCCAGGCCTGTCGTGTTGCATGTGCGCTTTAATGGCGGCTATCCGGGCCTGCCGGGTTACGATCCGAACGCGCGCATCGGCTTTTCGGCGACGGGATCGCTGAAGCGCTCCGACTTTGGGATCAGCTTCGGCGTCCCTCAGGCCGGATCAAGCATGGGCGTCAGCGACCAGGTCGATTTCCAGATCGAGACGGAGTTCACAGGCCCTGCGTTAAAAACGTCATGATCGCGGATCATATTGCTTCTTGATCTGCGGCGGATTTCAGTGATGCTGCTGCCACAATCAGGGCGGACCGACGCGCAGTCTGAACGCGCTTTAGAGCGCTTTTCGATCTGATAGACTCAGATCGGCGCTCTAAGTTTTTGTTTTGTCGCTCTTCCTTATCCAAAAAGTGGAACCACTTTTTGGGGAAACGCTCTAGAAGGAGAAACGCCATGCTCACCAACCTGTCGCCGCACCTGGCCTTCAATGGCGATTGCGCCAAAGCCTTCGACGCCTATGTAAAAATTCTCGGCGCCGAGATCACCTTCATGATGACCATGGGCGAATCGCCGATGGCAGCTGATGTTCCCGTCGAAACCCACGGCGCCATCATGCACGCCACGATCAAGCTGCCCAATGGCGCGTTGATCATGGGCGCCGATGCGCCGCCGCACATGTATGAGGCGCCGCGCGGCACGACGGTCAGCCTCAGCTATGACGATGTCGAGGAAGGCCGCCGCGTCTTCACGGCGCTGGTCGAAGGCGGGCGCGAGATCATGGCCTTCGGCGAAACCTTCTGGGCCAAGGGCTTCGGCATGTGCGTCGACCGTTACGGCCAACACTGGATGATCAATTGCGGAGACGCGATGTGATCAGCGACGACGCCTGTGAATTCTGTGTTTCCAGAATTCTGGACGCAAGCCCGCAGCAGGTCTGGCGCGCCTTCACCGACGAAGGCGCGCTGGCCGCGTGGTGGGGGCCGCATGGCTTCACCGCTGCGGCGCGGCTCGACGTGCGTGAAGGCGGCGTCTTCGAGATCGTCATGACCGGCGTCGACGGCGTCGCCTATCCGATCGAGGGCCAGTACCTGTCGGTCGAGGCGCCGCGCTTGCTGGTCATGGAAATGTCGCTGGAGAACCATCCGGCCAACTGGCATGACTATCTGGCCGAGCAGTTCACAAAAGCGGGCGGCGCGCCGGAGCAACTGGTGCAGGTGCGCGTGGTCACGCGCGTGACTTTGGAGCCGCTGGAGGTGGGGCGCACGCGGTTAATGATCGCGCAGGTCTATGAGTCCCAGGCCATGCGCGACGCCTTTGCGGGCATGGGCAATGCCGAAGGCTGGGCGCAGTCGCTCGACCGGCTGGAACAGGCCCTATAACCAGCCATCGCTCCGCAGCGCCTTGACATAGCTGCGGCTGACCGGCGCGGCCACGCCGTTTTTCAGCGTCAGTACAGCCTTGCCGTCGCCGCGCGCCGCGTCCGCGACCGCCGCCTTCGCCACCCACCATGAACGATGCGTCTGACTGCCCTCGACGCCGTCCAGCTCGCGGATCGCGTCGTAAAGCCGCATCAGGATCAGCGCCTCGCCTGCCGAGGTGAAAACCCGCAGATAGTGATCCTCCGCCGCCAGCGCATAGATGTCGGCATGGCGATGCTTGAACGGCAGGCGCTCGCGAAAGGCGGCGCCGGGTTCGACGGCGGCGGCGTCCGGCGCGAAGGCGTGGCTCTGCGCCGGAATGCGGTTGATCTGGGTGTGCAGCACGGCCACGAACAGGGCGATGACGAAACAGGGCGGTATAAAGCCGGGCCAGCGCTGCAGATCGTATGCGCCATTGAACAGTCCGGTCACCGTCCATGCATAGGTCGCGATCACCGGCGTGATGACGATCAGCATGGCGGCGATCTGCGGCCACAGCGGCAGGTTCAGCCGGTCGAACAGGCAGCCCGTGGCGTGCGCGATCCCCGTGCCGCCCAGCATCAGGATCAGCCAGTAGAAAAGCCGCGTCGCCATGCCCGTCTCGCCCGTGCCCATGGCGCCGGTAAAGGCCAGCAGCGCGCCGATCAGCGCCGCCACGCCATAGGTGCGCGGCCAGCGCGTTCCGAAACGCTGTAAAATCCAGGCAACTGGCGAAGCGCGAACGGCGGCGTCGGTCATTTCACGTCAGGACAAGGGATGTTCACGAAGACGCAGCCGCAAAGCGCGGCGCGATCTGCTCCTTATGCGGCATCCGTTCGCAAAAAGGAACCGCGACATGACGCTGATCGACGCCTTCTCTCATCCGCACGCCCCTAATCTGAGCCTGATCGTACAGGCCCCGCTGGTCATCCGCATTCACCTGCTGGTCGCGCTGGGCGCCTTCGCCGTGGCGACGTTTCAGATTCTGGGGCCAAAAGGCACGGGCCTGCATCGCATTCTCGGCTGGATCTGGGTGGTGTTCATGGCCGTGGTCGCCGTCACCAGCTTCTTCATCCACCTGATCAATCCGTCGGGCTTCAGCCTGATCCACATCCTGTCCGTCGTGACCCTGATCGCCCTGCCGGTCATGGTCTATGCGGCGCGGCGGCATAATGTGAAGCTGCACAAGAGCGTGGCCACGCGCCTCTATCTGTTCGCCCTGGTCGGGGCGGGCGTCTTCACCCTGTTTCCGGGACGCCTGATGTGGCAGGTGTTTTTTGGCTGACAGCGCTGTCCGTAAGGTCTGGATTGCGTTAGCGCTAACATGCTTGTCCCGCCTGCCATAGC
>DATMTF010000335.1:0-10845 GCA_035565015.1 Asticcacaulis sp.
ACTGCAAGGATGGCGCCGTCTGGCGCCTCGACACGGCCAGCGGAAGCTGGACCGACATCACGCCGCAAAAGCCCGGCAATGGCGGGCCAAGCTTCTGTTATGCCGGGATCAGCGCGGCGGCCAGCGCGCCGGGTTCGCTCATAACCACGACTCTGGACCGGTGGTGGGGCGGCGACACGGCCTATCGCAGCACGGACGGCGGCGCGCACTGGACCGATCTGGGCGCGGCCTCGCATCACAGCGCCGACGGCTTTCCATGGATGGAGGTCAGTCGCGGCGGCAAGGAGGCCATGGGACACTGGATGTCCGACATCAAAATCAATCCTTTCGATGCGAATGAGGCGGTTTATGGCACCGGCGACGGATTGTGGATGACGCAGAACCTGACCGACGCCGATTCCGGCAAGGGCGTGGCCTGGCGCTTCGCGGTCGATAATCTGGAGGAAACGGCGCCGCTGGACCTGATCAGCCTGACCGCTGGCGCGCACCTGATCGCGGCGGTCGGCGATGTCGGCGGTTTCCGCTATCTCGACTTTGGCGCTTCGCCGTCTGCCGAAGGCGGCTATTTCCAGCCCGCCGCCGGGACGAACCGCTCGATCGATTTTGCGGAACTGAATCCGGGTCTGGTGGCGCGCGTCGCGGACGGCGATGCGGCCAAGACCCACGCGCTGATCTCGCTCGACAACGGCAAAACCTGGTCCGACATGCCGTCGTCCCCTCCTATCGTCAGCCACGACGCCGACGGCTGGTATACGCCGGGCCGCATCGCCGTATCGGCGAAAGGCGGGCAGATGGTGTGGGTGACCGGCAAGGGCGATGCCTATTATTCGCTGGATCGCGGCAAGTCGTGGACGGCGTCCAAGGGTTTTCCGCAGGTCAAGGGGCGGACCTTCCCGGTCTTTTCGGATCGCTCGACCGAAGGCGTCTTCTACGCCTATGACGCCAGCACGGGCAATATGCTGGTCAGCGCCGACGGCGGCGCCAGCTTCAAGGTCTTCACCAGCGGACTGCCGGTGATCGATCCGTGGCGTCCCGCGCCCAAACCGCGCGCCGCGCCCGGTCAGTTACGCGATATCTGGCTGCCGACGCCGCAGGGCCTGTTCCATTCGCCCGATCCCAAATCTCCGTTCAAACAGGTGAGCGACATTTCCGAAGCTGCGTCGGTCGGCTTTGGCAAGAGCGCGCCCGGCCAAACCTATCCCGCCGTCTATATGTGGGGGCGTTATAAGGGCGTCTGGGGAATCTTCCGTTCCGATAACGCCGGCGGCTCCTGGGTCCGCATCAATGACGACGCGCATCAGTATGGCGGCGGTCAGGGCGGCGAAGTCATCGGCGATCCGCGCCAGTATGGTCTGGTTTATATTACTTCATCGGGGCGCGGCGTCGTTCTGGGCCAGCCCGCCTCGGATTTGCAAAGCGCCGCGCCGGCGTCAAACTGACCAGCGTCAAACTGATAAGGAAACGTCGTGCAGAAACTGATGACCACCGCCAGCGCCCTGTTGTTGGCCGTGCTGATCGCCGCGCATCCTCTGGCGGCGCAGGCCGAAAGGCTGAACCTGTCACAAGACTGGCGGGTCCATAAGGGCGAAGCGGACGGCGCCGCTCAGCCCGGTTTTGACGATAGCGGCTGGAAGCAGGTCGTCGCGCCGAACGACGCCTCGATCATGGACGGCCCGGAAGGGACGCCCTTCGACGCCAAGGCGACGGCAGGGCAGGATTCCGGCTATCTGCCGGGCGGCGTGGTCTGGTATCGCCAGCATCTGAACCTGAGCGCCGCCGAGGCCCGCAAGGTGGCGCGGCTCAATTTCGAAGCCGTCTATATGGACGCCGAAATCTTTGTGAACGGCCAGTCCGTGGCGACACATCCTTACGGCTACACCGCCTTTTCGGTCGATCTGAGCGGCAGACTGCATGCGGGCGACAATCTGATCGCGGTGCGCGTCGATCACGAAGACCCGTCGTCGCGCTGGTATGCGGGGACGGGCCTGATCCGCCCGGTGTCGCTCGACCTTCTGAACTGCGCCCATATCGAGCCGGACGGCGTGGCGATCTCTACGCCGGTGGCGACGACGCAGGCGGGGGAGGTGGCGGTCGCGACCCGCATCAACAATTGCGGCGCACAGAAGCAGGCCGTCGATCTCGTCACCGAGGTGGTGGACGGAGGCGGCGCGGTCGTGGCCAGAGCCGTCACGGCCCTGACGGCGCCGGGCATGGGCGATGTCACGCAGGCGCAGCGCCTGAAGCTCGATCATCCGGCCCTGTGGTCGCCGGACGCGCCCAATCTGTACACGCTGGTGCAAAGCCTGCGCGTACACGGCGTCGTCGTCGATGAGCGGCGCACGCGCTTTGGCGTGCGCACGATCAGCGTCGATGCGGTTCACGGCCTGCGCATCAATGGTCAGCCGGTTCGCTTGCGCGGCGGCAATATCCACCACGACAACTATATGCTGGGCGCTGCGGGCTTTCCTGACGCCGATGCGCGCAAGGTCGCGCTGATGAAGGCGGCGGGCTATAACGCCATCCGCATCGCCCATAATCCGGCCAGCCAGGCGACGCTCGACGCCGCCGACCGGCTGGGCATGCTGGTGATCGACGAGGCGTTTGACGCCTGGAACAAGGACAAGCGCTCAAAGGATTATGCGCGCTACTTCGCCGATGACTGGAAGCAGGATATCACCAGCCTGGTGATCAGCGGGCGCAATCACCCGAGCGTCCTGTTCTGGAGCATCGGCAATGAAATCCCGGAAAGCGGCACGCCGCTGGGCGTGGAAACCGGTCATAAGCTGGCCGGTCTCGTGCATCAGCTCGATCCGTCGCGCCCGGTGACTCAGGCCGTCAACGCCGATCCGCCGCTCGACGACGCGCAGTTCGCGACGGGCGACGTGGCCGGTTACAATTATCACGTCAATCTCTTTGCAGGCGATCACGAAAAATTCCCGAACCGCGTCATGTTCACCTCGGAATCGACCTCGAAGGACGCTTTCCAGTACTGGCGACCGGTGGAGACCATGCCGTGGGTGATCGGCGACTTTGTCTGGACAGCGGTGGACTATATCGGCGAATCCGGCATCGGCTGGATGGGCTATAGTCAGGACTGGCAGAAGCTGGGGCCCTATCCGTGGCATCTGGCCTATTGCGGCGAGATCGACGCCATCGGTCGCAAGCGCCCGGCGGCCTATTATCGCGAAGTGCTGTGGAAGACGGGCATCGATCCGATCTCGGCCTTTGTGCGCCAGCCGGACGGGACGCAAGACCTGCCCGACCGTCACCTGTTTCCGATCACGCCGCCGCATCTCGACTGGTCGCTGGATGACGTCCATCCAAGCTGGACCTGGCCCGGTCAGGAGGGCAAGGCGCTGGAGGTCGATGTCTATTCGGAATTCCCGCAGGTTGAGTTGTTCCTGAACGGCAAGAGTCTGGGCCGCAAGGCTGTCGGCGTGGACAGTGAATATAAGGCGATCTATTCGGTTCCTTACGCGCCGGGCAGGCTGGTTGCGGTTGGCTATCGCGACGGACGCGAAGCGGGGCGCTGGGAACTGCGCACCGCTGGCGATCCCGCCGAGGCGCAACTCAGCAGCGACAGGACGCAGATCCGGGCCAATGGCGAAGATCTGGCCTATGTCAATCTCAAGCTGGCCGATGAGAACGGCGCGCCCATCTATGCCCGCAGCGGCGACCGCAAGGTGACGGTGCATGTGTCAGGCGCCGCCGTCCTGGCCGGAATCGGCAACGGCAATCCGATGGACGCCTCAAGCTTCCAGTCGGGCGTGCGGACCACCTTCCACGGTCAGCTCGTCTTCGTGCTGCGCAGCCTGAACCGGGCGGGCGAGATCCATGTCGCGGTCGAGGTCGAAGGCCTGCCGACGCAATATCTGACGCTAAACGCCGTTTCAGACACGGCGACACAGGGAGATTATTAGAATGGGTTTAAAAGCGATTGCGACCCTTGCGCTTTCGGCGATTCTGCTGACGGCTTTTTCGGCGCCCGCCGCCCTGGCGGAGACGGCGCAGACGCAAGCCGTTGCGCATGTCGCCGTTGAGCAGGTCGTCGTGCATAGCCCGGCTCTGGAAGGCAATCTGGAGGGCGAATCGCCCGATCGTCAGGTGATCGTTTATCTGCCGCCGGATTATCAGCAGCATCCCGACAAGCGCTATCCGGTGATCTATATATTGCACGGCTACAACATGACCGCGCCGGGCTTTGCGGGCCTGTTGCAGGCGCAGAGCGGGCTGGACGGCGCCTATAAGCAGGGCCTGCCGGGCGTGATCGTCGTCCTGCCCGACACCCATACCCTGCATGGCGGCTCAATGTATTCCAGCTCGGTCACAATCGGCGACTGGGAAGGCTTTATCACTCACGATCTGGTCGCCTATATCGACAGCCATTACCGTACGCTGGCCAATCGCGACAGCCGGGGTCTGGCCGGACATTCGATGGGCGGCTATGGCGCGACGCGGATTGGCATGAAGTATCCCGATGTCTATGGCGCGCTCTATATTATGAGCCCGTGCTGCCTGTCCGTGCGCGGCGCGCCGCCGCCCCAGACCGCCGCCGCCGTCGAGGCCGTGCAGTCGCGCGAAGGTCTGGGCGGTTTAGATTTTCTCGGCCATGCGACCTTCGCGGTGGCCGCCGCCTGGTCGCCGGATCCGTTGAAGCCGCCCTTCTATGTCGATCTGCCGACGCAGAAAGGCAAGGTTGATCAGACGGTTCTGGATCGCTGGGCCGCCAATGCGCCGCTGGCCATGCTGGATCAGTATGTGTTCAATCTCAAGCGCTACAAGGCGATCGCTATGGATGTCGGCGACCGTGACGATTTCCGCTTTGATGCGCAGACCCTGCACCAGCAGATGCAGGACAGCGGGGTCGCCAACCGCTTCGACATCTATCCGGGCGACCACGCCAGCGGCGTCGCGGATCGTTTCCAGCACAATCTGCTGCCCTTTTTCGCGCAGTCGCTGACATTTGCGAAATAGGCCTATCCGGGCGCGGCGGTCGGCGCCGCGCCCGTAACCGATCAGGCTTTCGGCGTCAGCCGCGCCAGCACGATGTCATTGCTGTTCATGGCCAGCTTAAGGCGCGCCTTGCCGTCGCCGCCGACCTTGAGCGTGCGGCGCGTTTCGGGCTGGTCGAGCGTCAGCGTCTGCAGGTCGCGGAGTTGTTCCGGCGTCAGGGCGGCGGGCGAACCCATGGCGATATAGGCGCTGTAGGCGTCGTTCTTGCGATAGCCGGTGCGCTGGATGCTCAGATCATAAACACCGGGCTTCACGCCCTCGAAGGCGAGGTCGAGCGGTTGTGATGGCTTATTCGGCACGAGCTTGCTGAAGAAGCTGCCATTGCTGTGGCCCTGCTGGTCGGGCAACTGGAAGTCCCAGGCGACGACCGAGACGGCCTGACCGTCGCGCGCCGCCCATACCTGTTTGTCGGCGCAGGGGATTTCATCGCCTTGCAGCGCGTGCAGGTATTTATAGGCGAACCATGACGGCTTGCGCACGCCGTCCTTCGTCATCAAGCCGAAACCGCCTTCGAATGGCTTGGACGGCGGGCCGGGCTCCTCGAACAGGTCGGAATAGACCCAGTAGCTCATGCCCTGGGCAATACCCTGAACGGCCTTCAGCTTGCTGAGGATATAGGGGGCGGCGATGTAGGAATCATGGCTCAGGTCGCGTGGATTGTAGCTGGTGCTCCATTCCGAGAAATAGAGCGGCAGGTCCGGAAAGGCCGAGGCCTCGATCTGGGCGCGCACCTTCCTGACGTCGCCGATGATGGCGTCAGGGTTTTTGGACAGTTGCAGGTCCATCTTGCCCTCTTCGTCGAGATAGCCGTAATCGACGCCATAGGTGTGTGTGGTGATGAAATCGACAGGCGTATTGGTGGCCTTGGCGTAGGCGAGAAACTCAGGAACCCACCCCGCGCCTGCGGTCGCCGGACCGCCGACGCGCAGTTGCGGATCGACGGCCTTCAGGGTGCGGGCGGTCAGGCCATAGAGGGCGAAATAGGCTTCCTGATCGCCATATTGCCAGAAACCCGCCAGATTAGGCTCGTTCCAGACCTCGAAGAACCAGGAACGCACCTCATCGAGGCCGTGGCGCTCGATCATATGGCGCGCAAAGGCGTCGACGAGCTGCTTCCACAGGTCGAAACGCGGGTGCGAGGTATTGCCTTTCCAGTAGAAGATGGTCTGGTCGGAGGTCTTGAGCGCATCGGGCGTGAAGCCAAGCTCGACAAACGGCTTGATGCCGTCCTTCAGCATCGTATCGTACAGATAATCGATGCGGGTCCAGTCATAGACCAGCTTGTCGTCCTGCATCTTCACCGTGCCGAGCGCATCGCTGAAGATGTCGTGGAAACGCAGGTAGCGGAAGCCGAGTTCGGCGATTGCTTCCTTCAGTTGCGCCAGATTGGCGTCGCGGATCGTCGTGCCGGGGTAATCCGCGCCGACCGACAGATCGAAGAAGCGGTCAAGCGGCTGCGTCGCCTGGCTCAAATCCAGCACGGCGCGCCGGACTGCGGTCTTCGCCCCGGCGGCGGACGGCCAGCCGGACAAACCTGCGGCGGCGCCGGTCAGGGCCAGACCCGACAGGGTCAGACCGGACAGGGCGGCGCGGCGATTGAGGGAGGGTGTCGTCATGGCGTTCTCTTTCAATGGGGACGGCAAGGAAGAGAACATATATGAAAAATAGATTTAAATGTAAAACAATAAGGCCGCGCGATGGGTGGAGGACGCCTGTCATCGCGTCCCCCGATCCTGTCTGCCAGTCTATTTCAGCAGTTCGACGCCGTCGGTATCGAGATGCAGGACGCCGTTATAGGTCTTGCCCGTCAGTGCGCTGGTTTTGACGCCGTCGATGACGACGTCTTTGGGTGCGTAGGAGGCGTTGACATAGAGGGTGCGTCCATCGACGACGCGGGCATAGACGCCTTCGGGCGTTTTCGGTCCCGGCTGGATGCCCAGTTGCGCATAGAGGCTGCGATACAGGGGCTGCATGACGGACGGCTGGGCGGGGGTGGCGACATAGATGGCCTGCCCCTTGCCATAGTGATTGACGGTCGCAATCGGCGGCGATCCGTCGACATTGTCGAAGCGGCCCAGAACCTGCGCCGTCGAAGGCTCCAGCACCTCGTAGAAGTTGATCGTAGTGCTGATACTGGCGTCGCCGAGCTTTCCGGTCAGCGGGCTGTAGGAGCGGTAGAATTCATTGGTCTTCAACCCGAAGACATCGGCAAGCCGACCGGGCAGAGGGGTGTCGAACCATTGGCTGTGTTCGTCCGCCTTGGCTGAAAAGGCGGTCATGACGACCGTTCCGCCGTTCTTCACATAGGCGCGAATATTGTCGGCCGACGCCTTGTCCATAATATAGTCGCCGGGCACGACGACCAGCTTGTAACGGCTTAAATCCTCGTGGCCGACATTGATCACGCCGACATCGATATTGTCATTATAGAGCGGCGCGAAGGCGTTATGCTCCTGCTCCATATAGGGGGTGGTGATGTACTGGCGCACCGTATTGGACGGGCCGGGCGGATTGGAGGCGACGTTCGTCTCGAACGAATAGGCGATGGCCGCCTGCTGGTTGAGGGCGCGGGGAAAGCCCAGGGTCTGCATCTTTTTGAACTCGTCGGCGATCGCAGCCCATTCGCCCAGCTTCCAGGACGGCGTATTGTCGTGATCGACCAGGCCGAACAGGGCCTGCTCCTCGCCGCCGAGATGGCTGTTGAAGGTCCAGGCCAGCATGCCCTGACCGCCATTGAGCAGGCCGAAATAGGCCCACATGCGCGAATGGCCTTTTGAGCCGTAATAGCCGCCGCCGCCGGCCTGGAACTCGTTGAACCAGCTTGGGGTGGTCAGCGCCCCCTTCATCATCATGGTCTCGAAGCCGCCGCCGATGGCGTCGCCATTGTAATAGCCGTAGGAGCCGTAGCTGACATATTGCTTGTAGGTGGACAGATAGTCGAAGCCCTTGCGACCGGAACTGTCCCATAGATTCGAGATGGCCGGTTTGTCCGGGACGTTCTTTTCGCGGATCGCCTCCAGATCCTTCAGATCCGCGATGGTGACGTCCGACCAGAAACGGTGCAGGTCCAGATAGCGTTCGGCGGGGCCGGGACCATCGAGATAGGGCATGCGCACCTCGTCCCAGTCGTCGATGCGGCGCGACCAGCGCTGGGTCGCCCAGGCCTTGTTGAGCGTGGCCAGATCGCCGTAGCGGTTCTTCAGCCAGACGATGAAACGTTGCCGGTCGGCCTCCGACCACGACATGAAGCCGTTGCCGACCTCATTGTCGAAGCCGATGGCGAACAGGGCCGGATGATGGGCGTAATGTTTGGTCAGCGCGTCGGCGAAGTCTTTCACGACACGCTGATAATCAGGGTCGGAAATGTCGTCCATATAGCGTTCGGCCGGGTAAAGCGTCGTGCCGTTCTGCGCCACCAGATCGACGCCCGGATATTTGTGGTGCAGCCACATCGGCGCGGGCAAGCCGCTGATGTCCAGTATGACCTTGATGCCCGCCGCGTGCATCTGGTCCATGATGTCGTCGAACGGCTTAAAATTATAGACGCCCTCGGCTGGCTCGAAATAGTCCCACGACAGATCGCCCATGCGCACGACCGTGAAGCCAGCCTTCTTCATCAGGGCGATGTCGTTGCGGATTTCCTCCGGCGAGCGGTCCACCGGCTGGTAGCAGGCGCCGACATACAACTGGCCCGCCCCCGGCCAGTCCGGGTGTCCGGAGGCGTCTTGCGCGTGAACCGGCCCCGCAGAGGCGGCGACCAAGGCAGCGGTTGCGAAAAGAGCGGCTTTCAGGTTCATTTTCTGAGTCCTAAGATTGGTCATGCTTCACTGCGGCGTCAGCGCCACGACGGCGCCGCCCGCTGGTTTCAGCTTCAGGCTGATCTCTGACTTTGCAGTCACGCTTTTCGTCGTCGTCACCACCGCGTTCGCATCGGCCCCGTCCTGCCAGAGCTTTGCGACATAGGCGCCCTTGCCGAGGAAGCCGAGCGGCAGGGTGATGTCATGACCTTCGGCATTGGTCATGGCGCCGATATACCAGACCTTGCCCTTGCGGCGGGCCAGGACGACATAGGTTTCCGGCGTTCCGTCGAGAAAGCGCGTTTCATCCCAGGCGGTCGGAACCGATTTAATGAAGTCGAAGCCCGTCTGACCGGCATAGGCGGACGGATCGTCGGACACCATTTGCAGCGGACTGTCATAGACGACGTACATGGCCAGGGCCTGACCGCGCGTCGTCTGCGTCATCGGCATGATCTCGCGCACCTTGTACGTGTCGGGTGTTCCATTGTGAAAGCCGCCCGGCGTATAGTCCATCGGGCCCAGCAGCATGCGCGTATAGGCCAGGTGGACATTGTGGGCGGGGGTGACGCGGTCGGAAAACTTGTTGTATTCGGCCCCCAGCACGCCCTCCTGAGTGATAAAGTTTGGATAGGTGCGTTCCAGCCCCGCAGGCGGATAGGCGCCGTGCATGTCGAGCAGCATATGGCGCCGCGCCGTGGCGGCGGCCATCTTATGAAAGAACTCAACCATCTCCTGATCGTCGCGCTGGGTGAAGTCGATCTTGACGCCCTTGATCCCCCAGCGCTGATAGGTGTCCAGAACCTTGTCAATGCGCGGCGCGATATGTTGCCAGTGCGCCCACAGGATCAGGCCGACATGCCGTTTGGCGGCGTACCGCACCAGTTCCGGCATGTCGATATTGGGCTCAGGCCGCGTGATGTCGGTCTTGGGGTCGGGATTGCAGCACGGCGTCGATTCATAGGCCCAGCCCGCATCGATCAGGAAATAGGGAAAGCCGGAATCGGCGGCGAAGTCGATGAAGCGTTCAAAGCGCGCCATGCTCGGCTGTTCGCCCGCTGTAGGCCCTGACCACCAGTCCCACGCTGCCTTGCCCGGCCTGACCCAGGAAAAATCGCCCTCAGGCGCGGGGGCGACATCGCCGACCAGTTCCGAAGGGATCAGGTCGCCGGCGCGGTCCGCCGTCATCACCACGCGCCAGGCGCTGGTCAGGCCGTCCTGAGCGGTCACGGCGACATGGTCATCGTCGGGGTGCGGGGTGAGGTGAACCTGAAATCCGTCAGGCGTCACATGAAAGGAACTGCCGGCATAGCCGACCAGAGCTGACTGGGTGATGGCGAAATGCGTGCGCTGGCTGGCCGAGGCGCACACGACCGGCACATCCAGAACGGCGTCGGCATTGAGCTTCGAGACCGGCGTTTCGCGCCAGGTCGCCTCATGCGAGGAGACATAGTCGGTCACTTCGCACACCGGATCGTAGCCGAAGCGGAAGCCGGTGCGTTCGTCGCGGATCGTGTAGCCCTGTCCTTTCGGCAGCAGGTAGCGGAAGGCGACGCCGTCATTATAGGCCCTGACTTCAAGGGACATCTGGCGATGCAGGCCCGTCTTTTCGCGATAGGTTACGATCAGGCTGTTATAGTCTTCGCGCGTTGACGACGCTTTTGTCGCGATAAGCGGCGTGACGCGCGTGACGTGGTCGCGGCGCGCTTCGACGGGCGTCTGATCGACATAGTCCGGCGCATCGGCGGGCGTGAGGCCAAGCGGCGAGGGCGCGATAATCTGTTCGCCTTTGCGCTGGACCGAAAAGCTCGACCCGTCCGTCGCGACCTGCATGGAGAGGCTTTTGTCCGGCGACTGGATTAAAAAAGCGGAAGCCGCCGCGAGTGTCGTAAACAGCATGAAAACTTCCTCCTGTGCGTCGCCCCCGAAACCGTCCCGACGACGGCGCGCGTCAGCCATCTCCTGGCGACGACTATGTTATTTGACCAACACGATAGACATCGCGGCGCGAGACGGCAATTGAATTTTCGCTAAT
>DATMTF010000336.1:0-4356 GCA_035565015.1 Asticcacaulis sp.
CCAAAAAGTGGAACCGCTTTTTGGGGAAACGCTCTAAACGTCGCGGACATCATATGCGTCATATCGGGGAATGATTTAACGCCCCAGCACAGTTTCCCGCAGCGGAGGCTTCAGGCTTGCGTTCTGGCGTCGGGCCGACACGGGAGCGCGGCGGCTTCGCAAATAGGTTTTTAATAAATTCAGGCAATTACGAAAAAGGCCTCCCCGTAAAGGGAGGCCCCATTTGCAGGATGCCGGGATTAGCCGCCAAACTTGTAGCGCAGGCCAATGGAGTAGGTGCGCCCGTTCAGATAATGCTGACGCTCGATGCCGGTTGCGTAGTCCGGTTCGCCATTGAAACGGTCCAACCCTTTATCGGTCAGGTTGTTGCCGTTGAAGGTCAGCGACAATTGATCGTTGATCTTGTAATTCACCGACATGTCGAGAATGCCATAGGCGCCGATATAGCGTCCGTCGATTGGATTGGTCGAGATGCCGAACAAGATCTGTTCGGAGCGCCAGGTGTAGACCAGACGGGCAGACAGTTTGCCGTCATCGTAAATGCCTTGCACCGAGTAATTATACTTCGACTGGAAGGGCAGCGGCACGCTGGTCACTATTCCATTTAGCTTGACGTCGTTTTGGGCGTCCAGATAGGTGAACGATCCGATCGCGCCAAAATGCTTCCACATGCCAGGCAGGAAGTCGAAGAAGGTTTGCCCCGCCAGTTCGACGCCGCGGGCATAACCCTTACCCGCATTGACGTTATAGGTAACGTAATATTCGTTGGCGGCGCAGCCGTTGGCCGTGCTGGGCGTCACCGGATTCGGCGCGAACGGCACGGTTTCGCAGTCGGAGAGACCGTAGGTGAAGCCGTCAAGCTGCTTGTCGAACAGGTCAAACGACACATAGGCGGTGCTGTTGAAATACTTCTCGACGGAGACGTCATAGCTGTCGGCGCGCAGCGGGTTCAGGTCCGGATTGCCCCGGCTGCCCGTGCCCGCATTGGTGTTGATATTGATGACCGGGTTCAGCGAGCCGAAGTCCTGACGCGTGATCGCCTTGGCGTAACCGAAACGCATCAGCAGGTCGGGCTGGGCGTAATAGGTCACGTTCAGCGACGGCAGGGCGTCGGTGTAAGAACGGTTGGTCTTGTTGTCGACTGGAACGTTCGGCGTGACCGTGCGGTCCAGAACCTTGGCGATGGCTTCCTGATCGGTCTTGACGACGCGCACGCCGACATTGCCCTTGATCTTACCGTCGAGGCCCGCAAAGTCGCCCATCACGTAGAGGGCCGAAGTGTCTTCGGCCTCATAACGGCGCGACAGCAGGTTTTCGGCGCGGTAATCGTCGTCCTGAATGCCCGCCAGCGGGAAGCGGTCCCTGACGCGGTTGCCAGTCAGCAGGAGCGGATCGTACACCACGAAACCGCCCGAATAGCCGGCGTCGCCGCGCATGAAATTGCCGAGACTGTTGCGCACCAGATCCGGCAGAGTCAGTACGGAAATGCCATTGGCGTGATAGGCCAGCGCGCTGTTGCTGGTCGCGCCGAACCACCCGCCGTTGGCCAGCGCCGTCCCGTCCGTCGTCAGATAGTACGGCCCGGAGCCGCGATAATCGCGATACGCATCGTCGGTGTGGGCGAAGCGCACGCCCGCCTTCAGGTCGGTGAAGAAGCCCTTGTCGAAATCGTATTTGGCGTCGAAGCGCAACGCCTGACTGTTGTCTTCCTGGGTATAGTTGGCGTTCTCGCCATAGGTTCCGTACGCCCATGTCCCCAGCGAGGCGAGATCGGGACTGGACACCGTCATGGTGTGCGGCGTCCCTGTCAAATCGCGCGTGATCGCCCAGCCCCGGTTGGCGACGGCGCCGCTCCAGACGTTCGACGACGAAACGAGGTTCACATACTGGTTCTCGTCAGTGACCCGCGACTTGGTGACCGCAAAGTCGCCCTTGACCGACAGTTTCGGCGTCGCCTGCCATTCGAAGCCGGTCGCGGCGATCGCGGTCCAGTAGGGATGGTATTCTTCGCCGCCGGTGATGTTGATGTCCGAGTTGAGGAAGGTTCCGCCCGCCAGTCGCTGGCCGACGACGGTGGCGCCGCCGCCGTTGCGTTGCAGTAGCCCCTGCGTGAAGTTGAACGGCGTGGTCGTCATGTTCTGAACATTGCGACCGTCCGTCGTGTTCAGGAACATGTAGTTCTGGTTATAGAGGTAATAGGTGTAGTTGGTCTCGGCATAGAGCCGCAGTTTGTCGTTGACCACCCAGTCGGCGGCCATGCTCAGCCCCTTGCGCGTCCGCTTGATGATTTCCTCGCCGACCGGCGTCTGCGATTCCGTCGTCGCCGACATGATGTTGCCGATCTGCGCCGCGGTCAGACCCGTCGTATTGGGAATGTTGTTGGTCGAAGAGACCGGCGCCAGATACCAGACGTCCGAACGCCCGACATAGGCCGACAGCGCCTTGTTCGGATCGTTGCCGGTATTGGCCGCCGCGATCGTCGCATATTCGGGGTCGTCGGCGCGTATGGACCGCACCCAGGCCGCGCCGCCATTGGCCGGATTGTTGTCCGAACGGCCTTCGCTCTCCTGATAGGTGGCGCCGATCATCAGGCCGATCCGCCCGCCATTGGCCAGATCCCACTTGTCGGCGAAGAGGCCGTAGATTTCCGGCTTCACCGTGTTTTGCAGGTCATTATAGCGCGCCGTCACGCCCAGGCTGAAGGTCGGCCCCTTGAAGTCGCTGGGATGGCGCGTGCGGATATTGACCAGCCCGCCGATTCCGCCTTCGATATGCTCCGCCGAAGGATTCTTGTACACGTCGATGCCGGCGACCATGCTGGGGATCGCGTCCTCGACGTTGAATTCGCGCAGACCCGCCGTGGCGTAGGAGCGACCGTCGACCTGAGACGCCGTCTGACCGGACAGGCCGCGAATCGTCAGGCCCGATCCCTGCCCGACCGGCGAGGCGCCCTCGCCGCCGTAGCGGTAACCCTGAACGCCCGGAATCCGCGTCAGGGTCTCGGCCACGTTGTTGTCTGGCAGCTTGCCGATATCTTCGGCGGTAATCGAATCGACGACCTCCTGCGTGTTCTTCTTGATCTGCACGGAACTGCGCATCGAGGCGCGCACGCCCGTGACGACGACCAGCGTGCCGTCGTCCTTAGACGCGCCGGAGGCCGAATCCTGCGCCGACGCCGCGCCCGCTCCCGCGGCGAGCGCCAGCGCAAGGCCGGAAGCCGCCATTTTGTATATCATCGCCCTTTTCATGGTCTCCATTCCTCCAGGATATTATCGGGAAGCGATCTGACGCCGCTTTACGGGGCCGCCGCGCTGCGGCGATCCTGATGTCCAATCCTTGTTTCTCTTCCCGGTCGATGCTGCAAGCCGATATTGACATTGCCGTTTTTTATATTGTTGTGATATCGATCACATTGTTATCCATATCAACAGTGCGGACTGAAAGCAAGCCCGATGCGTCAATATAGTCATACAATTATGACCATGTGTCTGAAACGCCACACCAAGGAAGGACACTTTTCACGCAGCACATTGTTTTTAAATATCTTCTCAACCCGTCACGCACTGACAGCCGCCGCCGCGCTCGTCCTGACGGCGGCTCCGGCGATGGGCGGCGTCTATCAATGGTCGGCGCCCGTGCGCGGCGTCTTATCTGCGGAGACCTACGGCAATCCGCGCGCCTATCTGTGGATTCCGCCCGCCTGCCCGCAGGTGCGCGCAGTCGTCGTCGGCGAACATAACCTTCTGGAGGAGCCGCTGCTGGAATCGGCGCGCCTGCGCGCGCGGCTGGAAAAGCTCTGCATTGCGGAGATCTGGACAACGCCGCTTCTGGATACGACCTTCGACTTCGACAACGGCGCGGGCGAGGTCTTCACCGGCATGATGCAGGATCTGGCGGACTCGTCCGGCTATGCGGAACTGGCCTATGCGCCGGTCGTTCCGGTGGGCGAATCGGCGCTGGCCAGCTATCCGTGGAACTTCGCCGCCTGGGCGCCGGAAAGGACGCTGGCGGTGATCTCGCTCAAGGGCGACGCGCCGAAAACCAACATGACCGGGAGCGGTCGGCCGAACCCCGACTGGGGCGCGCGCACGTTGGACGGCGTGCCCGGCCTGATGATCATGGGCGAATACGAATGGCTCGAAGGCCGCCTGGCCCCCGCCCTCGTCTACGAAAAAGCGCATCCAAAGACGCCGCTTTCCCTCTATGCCGATCCAGGTCACGGCCATTTCGACCTGTCGGATCAACTGATCGACTATATCGGCCTGTTCATCGAAAAGGCCGCTCAGGTCCGCCTGCCCGCCAAAGCGCCCCTGAACGCGCCGCCTCGCCTGATCCCCGTCGATCCGGCGCGCGGCT
>DATMTF010000337.1:0-2941 GCA_035565015.1 Asticcacaulis sp.
CCGCCGTTCCGAACCGGGCGCCGTTCTGGGTGAGGGGCCTTTGTGGTCGAAGCGCGACCAATGCGTCTATTGGGTCGATATTCTGTCGAACACTCTGCACGCCTATTATCTGGATGGCCGGTCGAAGACCTGGCATTTCCCCGAACACATCACCTGGGTAATCGAGCGCGACATTTCTGCTTTTCCTGGGGGCGGCTTCATCGCCGGGCTGATGAGCGGTTTCGCCGAGGTCACGCTGGAGCCGTTCAGCATCAAACATATCGCTAATCCCTATCCGCACGAGCCGGAGAACCGCATGAACGACGCCAAGGCGGACGATCTGGGGCGCATCTGGGCCGGTTCGATGCACAAGCCGATCGAAAAAACCTCCGGCGCCTTTTACCGCCTCGACGCCGATATGTCGGTCCGGGAGGTCGATGGCCCGTACAAGATCGCCAATGGCCCGACCTTTTCCGTCGATCATAAAAAGGTCTGGCATACCGATACCGGCAAGTCGGAAATCTATGTCTTCGACGTGATCGACGGCGAGTTGGCTAACAAGCGCCTGTGGCTGAAATTCTCGGAAGACTGGGGCGGACCGGATGGCATGACCACCGATGCGCAGGGTGGAATCTGGGTCGCGCACTGGGGGCTGGGACGCGTGACGCGTTTCCATGAGGACGCCACCGAGGACTTCCATATCGACCTGCCCGCCAAACAGACGACCAGCCTGTGCTTTGCAGGCGATAAGCTCGATCGCGTCTTCGTCACCTCGGCGGCGGAGGGGTTGCCGGAAGACCGTGAAGGCGGGACACTGTTTGAAATACCTTCTGACCTGTTGCGCGGCCACACCGGCCTTGAACCGATGAAGTTTAAGGGGTAAGCGAAAGCCGGTTTTCCGCAAGGACTTATATATGACCTACGCCGCGCCCGCCCTGATCGCCTGCGACTGGGGCACCACCAATTTTCGCATGTTCCTGTTCGGCACGGACGGCGAGATTATCGCCCGCCACGCCGCCAATATCGGCCTGAAGAATCTGGGCGTGCTGAGCTTCGAGCAGGCGCTGGCCTCGGTGATGAAGGACGATTTCGACCGGCCCGACCTGCCGATCCTTTTGTCGGGCATGGTCGGTTCGCGTCAGGGCTGGGCCGAGGCGCCCTATGTCGCCTGCCCGGCGGGCCTGAAGGAGATCGTCGCGGGTCTGGTCGCAGCGCCGTCAGACAAGCTCAAGGTGAAGATCGTCCCCGGCCTGTCGTCGCAAAACGCCGACACCGGCATTCACAATGTCATGCGCGGCGAAGAGACCCAGATCTATGGCTGCGCGGGCGCGAAGGGCGAGGGCGTCTTCCTGCTGCCCGGCACCCATTCCAAATGGGCTAAGCTGGAGGCGGGCGTGATCACCGGTTTCAGTTCCTACATGACCGGAGAAATGTTCTCGCTGCTGAAATCGCATTCGATCCTCGGCGACCTGATGGCCGACGACATCGACGATGTCGAAGCGTTCAGACTGGGCGTGGACCGCGCCATGAACGACAAGTCCTTCCTGTCGCTGATCTTTTCGGTGCGCACGGAAGGGCTGTTCGGCCAGATCGCGCCGCAGAGCCTGTCCTCCTACATGTCGGGTCTGTTGATCGGCTCGGAGGTGCGCGTCGAAATCCTGCGTCATGGCGTGCGTCCGGTCGGCATTGTCGGCGACGGCACGCTGAGCAAGCTCTATAAGCGCGCGCTGGAGCATACCGGCTTCAGCGACGTCACCATTCATGACGGCGATACCGCCTCGGCCAAGGGGTTGTGGGCGATCGCGCAACAGGCGGAACTCGTTTTATGATTCAGCAAAAATGGCGCGACGCGACAGCGGCCCTGCCTCTGGTCGCCATCCTGCGCGGCCTCAACCCGTCCGAAGCGCTCGATGTCGGCGAGCGACTGGTGCGCGCCGGGTTCCGCATCCTTGAAGTGCCGCTCAACTCGCCCGATCCGTTCGTCAGCATCGAGAAGATGGTGCACGCCCTGGGCGACCGCGCCATTGTCGGCGCAGGGACCGTGCTGAGCGTCGATCAGGTCGAGCAACTGGCCAAGGTCGGCGGGCAGATCTGCATCTCGCCGAACAGCAATCCGGATGTGATCCGCGCCGCCAAGCGGCTGGGCATGATCTCGTTTCCGGCCTTCTTCACGCCGACCGAAGCTTTTAACGCCATCGACGCGGGCGCCGACGCGCTCAAGCTTTTCCCTGCGGAACTGGCGGGCGTGAAGGGGTTGAAAGCCATGAAAGCGGTGCTGCCGCGATCCATGCCGGTCTTCCCGGTCGGGGGCGTGACGCCCGACAATATGCGCGATTTCGTCGAGGCGGGCGCGGCGGGCTTCGGTATCGGCTCGGCCATCTTCAAGCCGGGCGACACGCCGGACGCGGTCTATAAAAAGGCCGTCGCCTTTGTCGAAGGCTGGGCGGCGATTCATCCGTCAACCAGGTAATTTTACACCACGAAAAGTACGAAACCTGCAAAGCCGAAAAATCGTTTTTATGATTCGTTATCGGTGAAAGCGCTCTATCTTCCGGGTCGTTTCATGGTCAGGGTCAAGCTGTCATAGTCGATCACCGCGCGCAAGGCTGCCAGCAGGTCGGCGCCGATCAGGCCGTCGAATTCCGGTAAGCCGGCCTTGCGGTTGATTTCCTTCAACTGGCCAAGATCGAGACAGTCGCAGGGCGCGCCGGTGATCTTTAACTGACCGATCCGTAGGTCGAGACGAGCCGAAAGCCGGTCGCCCGCCACGCCCGTCAGGCCGTAGCCCTGCATACCCGTGTCGGTCAGTTCGATGCCGAGGCTCTTGGCGAGCGCCAGGTCGATGATGGTCGTTGCGCCCGTATCGATGAACAGGACGGCGTCGCGCCCTTTGATTTGCGCGGTCAGGTACAGCTTTCCGTCCGCCGCCTTCTGCAACGGCGCCTTGACGGCGCCCGGTCCC
>DATMTF010000338.1:0-8162 GCA_035565015.1 Asticcacaulis sp.
TGGAGCGGGCGAAGAGGATCGAACTCTCGACATCCACCTTGGCAAGGTGGCGCTCTACCGCTGAGCTACGCCCGCTCATATCCTTGACGCCTCACGTGGATCTCAAAAGTGGCGACCACTTTTGAGCGCGAGGCTCAAACGGGACATAAACTTCCCGTCGGTGAGGCGGGCCTTATAGACGTAAGCCCGAAAGCTTGGCAAGGCCCATTTCGCCGAATCCTGTGAAAATTTAGCGGCTACCTGTGCGGCGCGACCTCCAGCCGGATCGCGTCATACATGATCTGGCCGGGGTTCTTTGTTCCCGGCTTTGCATCGTCGTCGTCGTTCTCGTTCGACGGCGCATAGGCGCTTACCGGAGGGAAGGGCTGGGCGCTGGCGAAGCCGAAGGTCAGATCGTTCTCGCCTGCCCTGATCAGCGACGCATCGAAGGTCAAGCGCACGACATTGTACGGCGAATCCTGATTGCCGCCGCGATAGCCCGCCGTGCCGGTCTTGGGCAGGGCGATGACGCCGATCTGGCGACCGTTGAGCGCCACCTGCACGTCGGTCAGCCTACCGTGGGCGGGCTGGGCCGAAGCGACGCCGATGGTCAGGGTGGCCTCTCCGGTCTGGGCGGTCGTATCGAAACGCAAATGCCAGACCGGGTTTTGCGCGTACCAGGACCATTGCGCATAGTTCCAGTCGGTCTTCGGGTCGTTCTTACCGATGGTGAAATCGACATCGTGCGGGAACTGCTCAGGATAGCGTGCGAACATCTCATAGCCGCGCGCGTCGTCGCCATTGCGGAACTCGCCCGCCGTGCGGTCGAAGACGCCCAACTGCCACAGGGTCTTGCCGTGGGTTTGGCTGCGCCAGTCGATCGGCGGCAGGATCGCGCTCTGACCGGCGGCGACGGTTATGCCGGTCTGGATATAATCATCCGGCTGATCGGCGCCATCGACATACAGGGTGTAGCGGCCCGGAACGATATTGCTGATCGCAAAGCTGCCGTCGGCCTTGACGTTTGACCAATAGTTATAACCCTTGGCCTGCGCGGTCCAGGCCACCTTCGGATCGGGATCGGACAGGATGACCTGCGCATGATCCGGGACATGGCCGTCCAGCGTGACCTTACCCGTCAGGGCTCCGCGCGCCTTGACGTAGTCGGGCGCGGTAACGAAGCCGTAGGGCCATTGCGCGCGCTCCGCCGCCAGTTGATGTTCGGCGTCGTCCCACAGGGCGTTGGGATCGGCGGCGCGGTCGGCATAGATCAGGAACGGGCCATAGACCTTGCTCCAGGTCTCGCCCGCCGCGACTGTAACCGGCGACGAGCCGAAATGGGTGTCCTGCACCACGCGCAGCAGCACGTCGTCATGCACGGTCTGTCCCTGACGGCTGGGGCCGCCATTATGATAGTCGCCGAACGGCTCGATCATCCAGATTCCGTGGCTGCCGGACGGTTCGACGCCCAGCGTGCCGTAGATCGGCGTTTTGGCGAAATAGACCGAGTTCAGATACTTGGTCTTGACGGTGCCATCCGACAGAAGCCAGGTCGCGTCGGTGACCTTGCTGACAATGCCGGCGCGCGGGATGCGGATCGTCTTGCCGCGCCCGACAGTCCAGTAGTTGAAAATGGCGTCGTCCGAGGCGGTGCGGAAGACGAAGCGCGTCTGATACAGGGTCGCAGCGGGCTGATCCGCCGGATGGCGCAGCGCCGCATAGGCGTAAAGCCCGGACAGGCCCTTTTTCATGACGAAATGGTATTCGACCGCGAATGGAAAGGCGGGCGTCGGGGCGGCCTCGACCTCGACATCGGCCAGATCGGGCGTCGACGAGACCAGTTTCGCCAGTCCTTCATGCTGTAAGGGACGATAATAGCCCTTTTTCGGCACATCCACCCCGGCAGGCGGCGCGTCCGGCTCGCCATTGGCGTCCCAGTACAGCGACTGCCCCTTGGCGATCAGCTCTGTGCGCCTGTCCAACATCTGTTGGAACGATGTAACCTGTCCCGTGCCTGAGTCCACAACGACATGGATCAGGCCATTATCGAGCGTGATCGTCCCGGCGCCCTGTGTCGCCGTCACCGGCGCTTCGGCATGAGCGGAAACGGCGAAGGCCGCCAGGGCGGCTATGGTGAAGGCGCGAAACATGATGGCGTCCCCTGAAGAATTGCGCACAAATAAGCATTTATGCGCAATTACACGCCTCAGCAATCACCTTCCTGTCGCAGAAGGCAGTCGGAAAATCACAAATATGCAGATTTTCGTTCCCGTCAGGGACGGATTCGCCCTACGCTTTACGCAGGCGTCTCAGCGCCCCTTGGCCAGATCGTCGAACGCGCGCAAGACGCCGATCAGCTCTTGCATCTTCCCGATCGGGATCATGTTCGGGCCGTCGGACGGCGCGTTATCCGGGTCTTCGTGGGTTTCGATGAACACCGCCGACACCCCGACCGCGCAGGCCGCCCGCGCCAGCACCGGCGCGAACTCGCGCTGGCCGCCGGAGGTCGCACCCTGCCCGCCCGGCTGCTGCACCGAATGGGTGGCGTCGAACATGACCGGATAGCCGGTCTGCGCCATGGTCGGCAGACCGCGGAAATCGGTCACCAGCGTATTATAACCGAAGCTGGTCCCGCGGTCGCACAGGATGATGCGCTCATTGCCGGTCGAGGCGATCTTGGCGGCGACATTCTTCATGTCCCACGGCGCCAGAAACTGGCCCTTCTTGACATTGATGGCGCGCATCGTCTTGCCCGCCGCCAGCAGAAGGTCGGTCTGGCGGCACAGGAAGGCCGGAATCTGGATGACATCGACCACGTCTTTGACCGCGTCGCAGTGCGCAGCTTCATGCACATCGGTCAGCACGGGAACGCCAAAGCGGTCCTTGACCGCCTGAAGGATGGCGAGGCCCTCCTCCATGCCGACGCCGCGCGCCGTGCCGATCGAGGAGCGGTTGGCCTTGTCGTAGCTGGACTTGTAGATGAATTTGGTCCCCGTCGGCGCGCAGGCCTCGGCGATCTTCTCGGCCATCATCAGCGCGTGATCGAGGCTTTCGATCTGGCACGGACCGGCGATAAGAGCGAACGGCTCATCGCCGCCGATCTTGATATCTCCGACCTCGATGACGCGGGTTTTGACGTGTTGGGGCGCAATGGACATGACTATAATACACTCTCAATTCGGGCCACATCGACCGGGTTGTTCAACTCCCAGAACACGCGACCGCGCGCATCGACCTCGACGCAGCGGATCGGCATACCGTTCTCCAGGAAACGCAATTGCTCCAGACCTTCGTGCTGCTCCAGCGCCCCGACCGGCCAGCTTCCGTAAGCGCGCAGGGCCTCGGCGCGATAGGCATAGACGCCGACATGGTGAAACACCGGGATAACGTCGCCTTCCGCGAAAGTCTTGCCCGTATAGGGGATGACTTCCTTGGAGAAATAGAGCGCATTCATATGCTTGTCGAACGCCGCCGTGGTGCCGCCGACGCGGCCGTGCTGGCGGTCCTCGACGAAGTTGGCGTAGGTCTGCGCGTCGCAGCGCAGCACCGGCGTCGCCATCTCGACATCCTCATCGTCGCGCATTTCGTGGATCAGCGATTCGATGAACCAGGAGGGCGTCAGCGGCGCGTCGCCCTGCAGATTGACGTAAAGATCGGCGCCTTCGGGCAGCTTGCTCATCGCGTCGGCGCAGCGCTCGGTGCCGTTGGCGCAGGATTCCGCCGTCATGATCACCTTGGCGCCGAAGCTTTCCGCGGCGTGTTTGATACGAACGTCGTCGGTGCAAACATAGACGCTATGCGCATCCGGCACGGCCTTGGCCGCCTCCCACGAACGCTGGATCAGCGACTTGGCCACGCCGTCGCGGCCCGTCAGCATGACCAGCGGCTTACCGGGATAGCGCGAGGACGCATAACGCGCCGGGATCAGAATAATGGTCTTCATGCGACGCCCGCCCGCAAACAGTCGTGGATATGGATCAGCCCCACCGGCTTATCGGCGTCATCGACGACGAACAGGCAGGTGATCTTCTTGTCGTTCATCACGCCCAGCGCCTCGGCGGCCAGGGCGTCGGGGCGCACGCTGAGCGGCCCCTTGTGCATAACCTGAACGGCGATATGGCTCATCAGCCCGTCCATATTGCGGCGCAGGTCGCCGTCGGTGATGATGCCGCTCAGCTTGCCCTTCGCATCGACAATCCCGACCACGCCGAAACTCTTGGCGGTCATGACCAGCAGGGCTTCGCCCATCGGCGTGTCTTCGGCGATCAGCGGCAGCGCCTCGCCCGTATGCATCAGCGCCGAGACGCTAAGCAATTGCGCGCCCAGCTTGCCGCCCGGATGATAGGTCTTGAAATCGGAGGGCTGGAAACCGCGTTTTTCCATGATCGCCACGGCCAGCGCGTCGCCGAGCGCCAGAGTCATGGTGGTCGAGGTCGTCGGGGCCATGCCGATGGCGCAGGCCTCCGGCGCGGCGGGCAGGACCAGCGCGATGTCGGCGGCCTTGAGCAGGGTCGAGTCGGGCCGCGACGCCACCCCGATCAATGGAATGGAGAACCGCCTTGTATGGGCGATGATGTCGGACAGTTCCGAGGTCTCGCCGGAATTGCTGAGCATCACGACCACATCGTCCCTGGTGATCATGCCGAGGTCGCCGTGCGAGGCTTCCGCCGGATGCACGAACTGCGCGGGCGTGCCGGTCGAGGCCAAGGTGGCGGCGATCTTGGCGGCGATATGGCCCGACTTGCCCATGCCGGACATGATGATGCGGCCCTTGACCGCATACATAGTCTCGACTGCCTGCACGAAACGCTCGTCCAGCGAGGCGGCGAACAGCAACAAGGCCTCGCCCTCGGTGCGCATCACGCGCGCCCCGGTCGCCAGCACGCTGGTGCGGGTATTGATATCGTCAGCGGGCGCCAGCCTGGTCATACGCGAATCTTCCGTTTCCGCCCTATATGGCGGGTCGCGCGGTCATAGCAAGATTGCGCGGTGCGGACAATGATGGAACAGGGGGACTTGCCGGATGCCGATCATCGGCTAAGAGTTGCGCCATGACGCCTCCCGCCCACCCTCTCGCACCCTTTCTGCAACCCGCCCGGCGGTGGATTCGCACCACCCTGCGCCGCCTGCCCCCGCCCCTGGCGGAGTTCGTGCTGTTCGGGTTGAAGATGGCGTGGGCGTGCCTGTTCGGGGCCGCCATGCTGGGGCTGATGATCGTCACGCATTTTGTGTGGCCGCAACACCCGCTCATCTATCGCTACGATTTCCTGCTGTTCGCGGCTCTGGTCATTCAGGCGCTGATGCTGTGGACGCGGCTGGAGACGTGGGACGAGATGAAGGTGATTGCCCTCTATCACCTGACCGGCACCGCGATGGAGGTGTTCAAGACCCATATGGGTTCGTGGATCTATCCGGAGCCGTCCCTGTTCCACATCGGCGGCGTACCCCTGTTCACCGGCTTCATGTATGGCAGCGTCGGCTCGTTCATCGTGCGCGCCATCCGCGTCTTCGACATGCGCTTTTCGCACTATCCGAAGATGTGGGTCACCTGGCTGGTCGCGGGCGCCATCTATCTCAACTTTTTCAGCCACCATTACATATGGGATTTTCGCGGCCTGATCTTCATCGCCATCGCCTGCGTGTGGTTCAGAAGCTTCATCTTCTTCCGCGTCGATAAAAAGACGCGCGCCATGCCGTTCCTGCTGGCCAATTTTCTGACCGCCTTCTTTTTGTGGATCGCCGAGAATATCGGCACCTACACCCACACCTGGCGGTATCCGGGCCGCGAATGGCATATCGTCACCTGGCAGAAGATGGGCGCCTGGGCGCTGCTGCTGGTGCTGGCCTTTGTGACGGTGACGCTGGTGGTCAAACCGCAGGCGCCGGACGCCGAGGCCGAACGCGCGGGCGGGTATCGCGCATGGTGGCGCGGCCTTTACCGCCGCTCCACCAGTTTGGACAGCGCCTCCAGATAGGCGGCGAAGGCCTTGCGGCCCGCGGGCGTGATCTGGGCGCGGGTCAGGGGTTTGCGGTCCTTGAAGCTCTTGACGATCTCGACATAACCCGCCTCCTCCAGCTTGCGCAGGTGGACGCTGAGATTGCCCTGCGTCGCCTCCAGCACCGCCTTCAGCTCATTGAAGTCCGCGCCTTCCGCATCGGCCAGATAGGCCATGATGCCGAGGCGCAGCCGTCCGTGAATGGCGTCATCGAGCTTGTTGACATCAAAAGCGGACATGGCCCTACTTCTGCGCCGTCCGCTGCATGTACCAGCCGCCGCCGCCCATCAGGACGATCAGCGCCACGCTCAGCACCAGCAGATAGGCGGGCGCATTATGGATCAGCGCGCCGAGCGCCAGCGAGGTCAGGAACCAGCCCGCCGAAATTGCGGCCAGCCACAGCTTGCGCCGGATCACCCAGGCGACATACCAGACTGCGCCCTGAAACACGCAGATCACCGCGGGATAGAGCAGCCACAGGGTCATGCTCTTTTCCTGCATGGCGTTATAGCCGAAGATGGCGACGACAAACAGATTGGCCAGCCCCGCCGAGGTGTAGGTGGCGTTGAGCGCGCGCGCCGCCACGCCCTGCACACGATTATGCCGGTCGCGCCAGATGATCACCGCCAAAGCCAGCAGGAACAGGGCGGTCGGACCGAAGCCGATCAGCAGCCATACCGGCGGCGACCAGTTAAACTGAAAGGCGACGCCCAGCCAGTTGAGCAGGCATTGTACGCCGTAAAGCAGACCGGCGGTCAGAAAGACCTGCCCTGCCGTGGCCTGCGCCTTGGGGCCTTCGGAGACCAGCGACTTCAGGAAGCTGAGATCGCCGGAGGTCAGGTTGGGGGCGGCGTCGTCGGTCATGCGAAGTCCTCCTGCGGCTGGCCGTCCGCGCGACGGGCGCGGCGCTTGCGTCCATTGAGAATCACGCCGATGAAACTGTAGCGCACCAGCAGCGCATAGCTCAACAGCGACACGCCGAAGGCCGCCAGGATGACCAGAGCGTACTTGGCCTCGGCGGGCCAGTCGAGGCCTCGGACCAGTATCTGCATGGCCAGGATCAGCGGCAGATGCACGATGTAGATCCAGTAGGACGCATCGGACAGATAGCGGATGGCCGGGTTTTCCGCATGCAGGAAGGTCCGCGCCGCGCCGATCAGGGCGAAGCTCCACGACCAGCCGGTCAGCAGGTAGCACAGGAGATAGAGCGGCTGCTCGCGCCCCGCCACGGGCGTTAGAACGGGAGTCATACCAACCATATTCAGACACAAAATCGTGCCGAGGATCGCGCTCAGGCTATAGACCCACCAGCGGCGCGCGATGCGGTCGATCAGCTCCGACGCGCGGTGCAATTGCCAGCCAAAGGCGAAGGCGGTCCCGTAGGCGATCAGGGCCGGGAGGTTGGGCATAAGCCCTGTATCCGGCGTCGGTACGCCGAACCACATGGACCAGGACGGCGCCAGATAGAGCGCGGCGGCGGCGGGCAGGATCAGCACGCCGGTGATCAGGTCAAGCCGCGTCAGAAGACGGGTCGCGCCGTCCAGCAATCTGCCCACCGGTCCGCCCAGCCGCGTCAACTCGCCTGCGCCCTTCAGCAACAGGGCGACGGCGTAGAAGATCAGCAGCACATAGAGGAACCACAGATGCGTCAGCGGGAAGGTGGCCGCCGTCAAAGGCGGGGTTGGCGGCGGCGTCGCGCCCGGCGGCAGCGGATTGGCGATGATCAGGGCCGCGATGATGGCGCTGAAGACCGGAACCCAGAAGACGACCAGCGGCAGGGCGATGCGCGTCAGGCGGTTGCGCGCAAAACCAAACGCGCCGCGCTTCCGCATCAAAAGCCGCGCGAAAAAGCCCGCCAGCACGAAAAAGGTCGTCATGCGGAACATGTGCAGGACGTAGAAGACGATGTTCAGCCCCACCGAATGCTGCGGATCGTCGATGATCCAGATGCGCGGCGTCATAAAGGACATCGCGCCGTGAAAAGCGATCCCTAAGATCAGGGCGGAGGCGCGCACGGCGTCAAGATCATGCCAGCGATCTGGCCAGCGCTGAGGGGTTTGGGCGTCCATGAGTCTCTCCCGGAAATGGCGGCGTTAGGCCGGATGGGGAGAGCTATATATCAACAAGTTTATTTTGTAAACTAGTTTAACGAAATTGGCGATGCTGCCTTGCTTTTCTACGCAAACC
>DATMTF010000339.1:0-3267 GCA_035565015.1 Asticcacaulis sp.
ACTATGCTGCCAACACGAATCTGGTATAGCGCCTTTTTATTTGGGGCTTTCCTCGCAACGGCTCGGGCGCTTGTTGTGCTCAAAGAGCAAAGCGTTAGCACGCCGATATGGCGCGCTTGCCGGACTATGCCTGTCGGCATAATCCGGAGTTTATGATTATTCTGCCAATTCAAACTTGAAAGCATTAGTCTTGGCCGCGCAGATTCGTTACAACCGCATCCATGACCCTGCCTGATAGCCTCTCCCACGTCACCACCTGGATTTTCGATCTCGACCAGACCCTCTATCCCGCCGACGCCGAGGTCATGGCGCTGGTCGAAGGCAAGATGTCCGCCTTCGTGGCGCGCGAGACCGGCCTGCCCTATGCCGAGGCCTTTGCGCTGCAAAAGCGCTATCTGAACGAACACGGCACCACTCTGGCGGGCCTGATGGCCTATCACAATGTCGATCCCTACCGCTTCCTCAACGAGGTGCATGACGTCTCGCTCGACAAGCTGCACCCCGACGCCGAACTGAACGATCACATCGCCGCCCTGCCGGGCCGCAAGCTGGTCTTCACCAATGGCGACGAGCGCCACGCCACGCGCATCCTCGACAAGCTTCAGATGGACGCCCTGTTCGACGGCGTCTTCCACCTCGAACACGCCAACTTCATCCCCAAGCCCAATCTCGTCACCTTCGAACGCATGATGGCTGCCCACGCCGTCACCGCCACCGAAGCCGCCTTCTTCGAGGACAGCCCTAGGAACCTTAAACCGGCGTTCGAGCTGGGCATGAAGACGATTCTGGTCGGGCCGAAATCGGTCGGAAACGCCGATCCATTCGTCGATTTTCGTGGCCCCGATCTCAAAACCTTCCTCAGTCGCAGTCAATTTTGAACGCAGTTCAATTTTGACTTGACGCGCATCTAAATTTGAACGATGTTCACATCACATCGTTCAAAGCAAAGGAGCGCGCGATGGAAAAGGCTTTAACCGGTATCGGCTTGGTCATGGCCCTAATGGCCGCAGGCTCGGCGCAGGCCCAGGACAGTCTGGCCAACGTCTCGAAAGCGTCGGTGGACTCGGCTGTCGCCGTCGGCGAAATGACCGAGGCGGGCGTCAAGGTGGTCGGCGGCGCGGTCGCTCTGCCCATAGCGGCGGTCGGCATTGTCGCCGAGGGGGCGGGCAAGGCGCTGCATCAGGGCGGCAAGGCGATGTGGGATTCGGCCAATGGTCCGCTGGAGATCACGCCGCAGACCCTGACCGCGCAACCAGCGCCGAATGTGCCTTATGACCGCGCGCCGCGTCAGGATCAGCCGGTCTCGCCCGCGAAAGCCGCCGGCTGATGCGCACGCCGCTGTTTATGGCGGCGGCTCTGTTCGCCGTCCTGCCCGCCGCTCCGGTCTTTGCGCAGGAGTCGCAAACCCCGCATGCGGTGCGCGATTCCGGCGGCACCTGGAGCGGGGTGGCCGTCAAACCCTACCTGTCGCCCCCCGACGCCGCCCGCTTCGCCAAGCAGATCGAGAGCGATCTGGCCGCAAAGGGCGCCCACGTCGCCATCGTCTTCCGCACCGGACGCCCCCGCAGCAAGATGCCGAAGGGGATCAGCTATACCCATGCCGCCTTCTTCGTCTATGGCGATATCAAGGGCGGCGACGGCCAGATCTATAAGGGCTATGCGGTCTATAACCTCTATCAGGGCGACGGTCCTGATCTGCCGCGCGACCGGTCGTATCTGCATCAGGACTTCCCCATCGATTTCGTCGGCGGCAGCCAGGCCGACGATGTCGGCGTCATTATTCCATCGCCCGAAATGCAGCGCCGCATCTATGATGTGATCGAGTCGCCGGCCTATGAACGCCTGCACGTCCCCGCCTATTCGGTGATCGCCAATCCGCTCGACGCGCGCTACCAGAACTGCACCGAATTCGTGCTGGACGTGATCGCGGCGGCGGCGTGGCAAACGGACGACTACGCCCAGATCAAGGCCGACCTGAAGGCGCATTTCCAGCCGACTGTGGTGCAGGTCAACGCCTTTGAGCGTCTGTTCGGGCCGATGGTGGACTCAGCCGTCAAAACGGACGATCAGTCCGGGCCGCTCGTGACCGCCACCTATGCAAGCGTGGCGGCCTTCATGACCGATAACGGCCTTATGGCGCAGACCTATCGCCTGTACAGATCAAAATAGGCCTAAGGCCCGACGACCACGACCTTAAAACTGTCGTCAATCACAGCCGGACGCGTCCCGACGGCTGCCGGGGCAAAATCCGCCGTCGGCAGATAGAGGCGCCCCGTTGCAGGATCGAGCGCGGCGGTGCGCGCGCCGGGCCTGGTGGCGAGAACCTGCGCCACGACCGGCGTTTTGCCGCTGAAATCGATGACGGTCAGCGTGCCGTCGCCGCAGGGAATATAGCCCAGCTTGCGCCCGGCGTCATAGATGGCGTAGTCCGGCTGCTTGCCGATCGGCAGTTTGGCGACCTCCTTGCCGGTCGCCGCATCCGTAACGCGCGCGATTCCATTATGGCAAGCTGAGAGCAACAGGTCGCCGTCATCGGCATAGGCCAGACCCGAAGGTTCGTCGCAGTCTTCCATGGTATAGCTGGCCTGCACCGTGTCGGATTTCGCATCGATCACGACCAGAGCATTCTTGTCCTCCAGATGCGTGAAGATGTGGCCCGCTCCGTCTGCGGCTGCGCCTTCCGGTGCGCCGCCGACGGCGATATGCGCCTTGACCCCGGCCTTTTTCGTGTCGATCACATCGACCATGCCGCCATGATTGGCCATGACGAAGGCGTCGCCGCTGACCGGATCGAGAACCGCGCCGTCAGGCCCGGTATCGGTCGCTATCGTCGTCCTGACCTCACCCGTAACCGCGTCATTGAGGGTGACAGTATTGGCCTTGCCATTGGTGATCAGAAAGCTTGCCTGATCCGGCAGCGGCAGGGCGATATGCGACCCGACGGCTGCCGCCAGGTGTGGATTGACCTTCTGGCCGTCCAGATCGACAGAGGCGATGGTGTCATTATGACTGAGCAGGATGCGTTGGTGAACGGCGTCGAACGTGGCGTAGTCCCAATGCCCTTTGCCGCCGATTTTGATCGTGTCCAGAATTTTCAGTTGCGGCGCCGCCATGGCCGGTCCGGCGACGACGAGCGCCAGGGCGCAGGCGGATATCCATAGCTTCGACATGCAAAACTCCTTGTTTGCGATCATCCTAGCGCGCGAAAATGAGGGTGACCTGAAATTTCATCCCGCATCTGAAACATTGGACGAATAGAATGAGTCT
>DATMTF010000340.1:0-2596 GCA_035565015.1 Asticcacaulis sp.
ATTCCAGAGGCGGCAGGGCCTTTTTATTATGTCATTATGGTGATGGCGACGCCGCAGTATCGGTGCGCCAAGCGGTTGAGCCTGATCGCTTACAGTCGGCGGAAGCCGGTTGGCTGGCCGGAGCCCGCCGCATCGATGCGCGCTATGGCCTCGCGCAGCGGCTCGATGGCCACCTTCATATGGTGGGCGTTGGCGTGGATGATGTGGTGATCATCGACCATGATGGCGACATGGCCCTTCCAGAAGATGAGATCGCCGCGGCGCAGATCGCCCAGATCGGGACCGACCGCCAGCGCGACGCCGAGTTTCGCCTGCATGTCGGAATCGCGCGGGCAACCGTAACCGGCGGCGTAGAGCGATTGCTGCAACAGGCCGGAGCAGTCCAGGCCGATGCTTTCGCGACCGCCCCACTGATAGGGCGCGTTGATATAGGATTCGGCCACCGCTACGAAGTCCTCGGCGAAGCGCTCGAAATCGCTCAGATGGTTGGCGAACACCCAGCCCATCTCGTTGATATAGGCGAAGCCGTTTTCATAGCGCGTCACCGACACCAGCGCGTTCAGGCTGAGCGCGGTCAGGATCGACGCCTTCAGGTTCGGCGCGGCGAAGACATAGGTGCGAAGCGTCGCGACATAATGGGTCGGCAGATACCAGTCGCGGCGGAAGGCCGACACCGGCACATAGCCGACATAACCGTCGCGCAGCGCCTGACCCCAGTAGAAGTCGTGCTTGCGCTCGATCACCTTGAAGCGCTCGCCCATCAGGAGCTGGTCCCACTGCTCGGCGCCATGCTCCGGCGAGGACAGGATCGGCGCTGCGGCGTCGTAGCAGCTCAGCACCTCGCCGACGACGTAGGATCGCGCCCGGATCAAGCCTTCGTGGGCCTGATCGGTCACGCCGTCCTTGAAGGGTGTCGTGCGCTTGTCAAAGGGTTCGTCGCTCATATGCGTCATGGAAGCTTCTGCCTTCACCAATACTATGAGGGCAGCTTAGCGCAGGGATGCAAAAGTCGCGTTAACAGCCACAGTCAATGAAGTGTTGATGACTCAATAGGCTTTCAAGACCTCATAAACCGCCCGCAGCGCCTGCGCCTCGGCGCCGACCGGGTGGCCGGGGCGGCTGCGCGGGTTCCAGGCGTAGATGTCGAAATGGACCCAGGCGCCCGTCGTCGGGGCGAAGCGTTGCAGGAACAGGGCGGCGGTCACCGACCCGGCTTGCGCCCAGCCCGCCGGATCGTTGCGGATGTCGGCGATGTCGCTGTCGAGCGCGTCTTTATATCCAGCCCATAGAGGCATGCGCCACAAGGGGTCATGACGCGCGATCGACGCGACTTCGAGGCGGCGGGCCAGATCCTCGTCCTCGGTGTAGAACGGGATCACCTCCGGCCCCAGCGCCACGCGCGCCGCGCCGGTCAGGGTGGCGAAATCGACCGTGAGGGCCGGGTTCAACTCGCCCGCCCGCGTCAGGGCGTCGGCCAGGATCAGTCGGCCTTCGGCGTCGGTATTGCCGATCTCGATGCTGACGCCCGCGCGCGAGGCCAACACGTCGCCGGGGCGGAAGGCGTCGCCCGACACGCAATTTTCCACCGCCGGGATGAGAATATGCAGTTGAACCGGCAGGTTGGACGCCATCACCCAGTCGCCGAGCGCCAGGGCGTGGGCGGCGCCGCCCATATCCTTTTTCATCAGCCCCATGCTGGCGCCCGGCTTGAGGTTCAGCCCGCCAGTGTCGAAGGCGACGCCCTTACCGACCAGCACGATCACCGGCGCGTCCTTCTGTGCGGGGTTGCTGCGCCAGGTCATTTCGATAAGGCGCGGCGCATTATTCGGTCCCGCCGCGCGCCCGACGGCGTGGACGGCGGGATAATTCTCTTTCAGCAGGTCGTCGCCGGTAATGACCGTGATGTCGGCGCCGTGGGTCTTGGCCAGTTGGCGCGCCGCCGCCTCGATCTCGGCGGGCCCCATATCGTTGGCGGGCGTATTGACCAGATCGCGCGCCAGTTTGTGCGCGCCGATCTCGATCTCGACCCGCGCGCGCGCCTCGGCGTCCAGCTCGGCATCGTCCAGCTTCGCCTCGACCGCCTTGCCCGCCTTGTAGCGCGTAAAGGCGTAGGCGCCGAAGCCCCAGGCGGCGTGGATGGCGGCGCGGTCGAGCCCGACATCGGCCTCCAGCCGCCACAGCCCCTTGGGCAGTTGCGTCGGCAGGGCGCGGAAGCGCATCGGCGTGTAATGACGGCGCGCGCCGAGGCCGAACCAGGCGATCAGCCCCTGTTTCGACGGCAGCGCGATCAGACTGCCCGCCTTGCCGCTAAAGCCCTTCAGGCGCAGAAACTCGGCCTCGGCGGCCAGACCGACGACGGACTCGGCCTCCTCCTCGAACACGGCGATCAGGCGGTGGGCGGCGGGGGCGGGCGACTTGAGCGGCTTGGGCATGGATAATCCGGTTAACGAAGGTTAAGCGCCTTAACTCTATCTTCATGAGATTAACCGAAAGCTTAAAATCGCCATTCGGGAGAGTCATGCGTGAGTCGTCATCGTCTTTTCGTCTTCGCCGCCGCTCTGGCTGTCACCGGGTTTGTAAGCGCCGGGCCTGCCTC
>DATMTF010000341.1:0-7395 GCA_035565015.1 Asticcacaulis sp.
TGTCAACCACCGCCTCAACAGCTTCGGTTATTTCTACGGCGCCCGGCTGGAAAAGCTGGCGAACCATGGCCAGCCCGGCGTCCTGGAATATTCCGGCAATGTCGGTCAGATGGACCTGCACCTGGCGCTGGCATGGGTGCGCGACAATATCGCGGCCTTCGGCGGCGATCCGAATTGCGTCCTAGTGTTCGGTCAGTCCGGCGGCGGCGCCAAGATCGCCACCATGATGGCGACGCCCGCCGCGAAAGGCCTGTTTCACCGCGCCGCCACCATGAGCGGCCAGCAGGTCACTGCCTCCGGCCCCGGCAACGCCACCTTACGCGCAAAAGCCTATCTGAAGGCGTTGAACCTGAACGACGACGCGGACGGGCTGGCGAAGCTGCAAACCCTGCCCGTCGCGGCGCTGGTCGACGCCTTGCACGCCACCGATCCCGTGATCGGCGGCGGCGGCCTATATTTCGGGCCGGTATTGGACGAGACGATCCTGTTCCGCCATCCATTCTGGCCCGACGCGCCGGAACAATCGCGCGACGTGCCGATGATGATCGGCAATACACATGATGAGACGCGCGCCTTCTTAGGCAACGACCCGCACAATTTTGAGCTGACCTGGGAGGAACTGCCCGCCAAGTTGCCGCCCGCCTATCGCGTCGATATCGATCCGTATCTGGTCATCGAGACCTATCGCCGTCTCTATCCGGGCATCACGCCGTCGGATCTGTTCTTCGCCGCCACAACGGCCGGACGGTCGTGGCGCGGCGCTATCGAGGAGGATGAGGCGCGCGCCCGGCAAGGCGCGCCCGCCTTCGCCTATCAGGTCGATTTCGGCTCGCCGCGCGACGGCGGCAAATACCGCGCCCAGCACATGATCGACATTCCGCTGGTCTTTCGCAACACCGCCGTCCCCGGCTCGCTGTCCGGCGACGGGGCCGACGCGCGGCGCATGGCCGACCTGTTTTCCGACGCCTTCATCGCCTTTGCGCGCACAGGTTCGCCCCAGACCCCGGCCCTGCCCGCCTGGACGCCCTATTCGCTGGAGCGGCGCGAAACCATGGTGATGAATGTGACGCCGGAGTTGGCCGACGATCCGCGCGGCGCAGAACGCAAGCTGTTCAGCAAGGTTCCCTTCATCCAGCAAGGAAGCTGATATTTCAGATTTGAAATATTATCGCAATACTTGGCGTCTTCTATAACAACCCGCTCAACCGTCTGCGCGACAAGGCGTTAACCCTAAAAATTAATCCGAAATTAGCGCCTTGATGGCCAGAATGCGGGTGAATATTCCCCGCCGGTCGCCATGAACATCAATAACGCCACCGCAGCGCTGTCGCTATTTGGCGCGTCTTCGAGCAGTTCGGGGACCGACACCACCCTTTTGACCAATTATTTCAACGCCAAGGCGGGTCTGACCAGCAGCGCGTCCAGCACGGCGACCTCGGCCAGCACAAGCTCCAACTCCCCGACCGGCACGGACAGCGGCCCGACAGCGCCATGGAACGCCAGCGATTCCGCCGCACAGGACAGCAAGCTGCTGAACGAGGTCATGCAGGGTCAGGCCTTCGTCAAGACCAGCCGCGTCACCTCGGACGTGCTGAACGCCGATCCCGACTACACCAAACTGTTCGCCCTCTATCAGGGCCTCGACGCGTTGCAGCAGATCGCGACCGCCGCCTCGGCCAAGAACGTCTCCACTAACCAGCTCGCCGCCTACCAACGCCGTTTCGCGCAGGGCCTTTCCGAGGTGCAGGGCTATATTTCCGACACCGATTACAACCATGTGCAACTGACCTCAGGCGTGCTGACCGACGACCTGCAGAACACGGTCGGCACGGCGCGCACCAATTCGACCTATGTGGCGCAGAATATCTCGACCGCCTCGCTGAACAGCCCGGTCGCCGCTTTCCAGGGCGACGTGCAGTTCACCATCACCGCTCAGAAGACCGGCACGAAGACGCCAATCACGGTCAATATCAACCTGGCCGATATGGGTTCGACCACGCGCTCCATGCCCAATGTGGTCAGCTATATCAACGACCAGCTCAAGGCGGCGGGCCTCAGCACCCGTTTCGCGGTCAATTCCACCACCTCCGATCCGGTCACCACCACGCTCAACGGCGTAACCAAGACTCTGTCGGAAGGCCAGACCTCTTATGGTTTCGAGATCAAGGGCGTCTCTTACGAACAACTGAATTTCAGCGCCGCCTCGACCGCCGATTCGGTCTATGTCACTCAGACCACCGGCGATCCGACCAAAACGCCGACCAGCACGACGTCATCCACGTCCTCAACCGCCTCGACCAGCAGTTCCGCAACGGATTCGACCACGCCTGACACCGACGTGACCTCGCAACTGCTGAAGTTTCAGACCGCGGACAATGCAACGGGCAGCGCTCTGGCCGCCGCCAAGTCACAGGTCGGCGACACCTACTGGGTGGCGGGCGAATCCGTGCAGACCGCATTGCCCGACACCGTCGCCGACATTAACAAGGGAACGACCCAATCCACCAATACGGTGCAGGACGCCATCGCTACGGCTGCGGGACCGGCCGGCTCGCTGTATGTACTGGCCAATGTTAGCGGAACCACGGACGGGCAGGACATCAAGGGCACGCAGGACGTCGCCCTGATGAAATACGATTCGGCGGGCAATCTCGTCTATACGCGTACGCTCGGCGCTTCGGACACGGCGTCCGGCTATGCGCTGGCGGTGTCGAATGACGGCAAGGTGGCGATCACAGGCACGGTCACCGGCGCGCTTAATATCGACAATCCTTCGACCACGCTGAACAAATACGGCCTGCCCGAAAATACCGGCATCGCCGCATCGACTGCGCCACTGGATGGCTCGGACGCCTCGACGCCCGACACCTTCGTCACCGTTTTCAACGCCGACGGCACAGAAGACTGGACGCAGCGCCTGACCGCCAGCGCAACCGACCAGCCGACAAGCGTGACCTTCGGCAGCGACGGCTCGGTCTATGTCGGCGGCAAGACCGAAGGCGCCATGCCCGGCGCCGGGACCAGTTCAGCGGGCGGCTATGACGCCTATGTGGTCGGCTTTTCCGCCACTGGTCAGAAGACCTTCGTGCAGCAGACCGGCACAGCCAATTCGGATTCGACCGCCCAGATCGCCGTGGACGGTTCGACCCTGTACGTCGCTTCGCTGCAAAACAATCAGGTCGTGCTCAACAGCTATGACATTTCGTCCGGTACGCCGACGCCAACAGGATCACGCAATCTGGGCGGCATCGGCGGCGGCAATATCAGCGGCATTTCGGTCTATAATGGTCAGGTCTATCTGGGCGGCTCGACCTCGAACGCCAACCTGATCGGTTCAAGCGCCACCGTCACCAAGGCGGCGTCGGGCGGCTACGACGCCTTCGCCCTGTCGGTCAGCGCGAACCTGTCGGATACCTCGGCAGACACCGTCGCCTATTATGGCGGAACGGGCAGCGAGCAGAACGCGCAGGTCGCCTTTTCCGATGGCAAGGCGTGGATCGCGGGCCAGACCAACGGCGACATCGCCGGCACGACCAAGATCGGGACGCAGGACGGCTATCTGGCCCAGTTGGACATCGCCACCGGTCAGGTGCTGTCGCAAACCCGCAATTCCGGCACGGACGGCAAGGTCACGACCACCTCGATCGCCGTCGCCAGCGGCGGCTCCAGCGTTCTGGACCGGCTTGGCCTGCCGCAGGGCGACGTCCTGCAAACCGACTCCAACCTGATCACCGCCAATTCCAGCGTCCGCGCCGGCGATCAGTTCTATATGGTCGACCCGTCCACCGGCGTGAAAAAAACCATCACCATCGACGCGGGCGAAACGATGGACACCCTGGCCAAGAAGATCCAGCGCGCCTCCAACTATGCGCTCAATGTCACAGTGACCAAGGTTCTGGGCAAGCAGGAGAATCAGCTCACCATCAAACCTGCCAACGGCTCCAGCCAGATGGAGTTTCTGACCGGACCGGCAGGTCAGGACGCGCTTTCCGGGTTGGGCCTGGCCGCCGGCCTGGTCAGCAATGCGGCCACGGCGACCATGAATGCGTCCTCGACCAACTACACCAAGTCGCAGAAGCTGATGGGACTGAATTTCGATTCGTCCCTGAACCTGAACTCGTCAGCCAATATCGCCAACGCCATCGACGCGCTGAAGACCACCATCGGCAATGTCCACAAGATCTATACCTATCTGCGCTACGGCGACCCGCAGGCCTCAAACTCCAAAACGTCGGGCAAGACCAGCGGTACGGTGCCTGCCTATCTGACCAACCAGATCGCCAACTATCAGGCCGCCCTGGCCCGCCTGACCGGCTCGGCATAACCCTCCGGGACGCGTTATTCTGTCGCGCACGGGGTTGTGATATGGTTTTTCGCAGCAACCGCACCTATCTTTACGCGATCATATCTGTATCCGACGCGTAAAGGCTGCCGATGTTCAATCGACGCAAACTTCTTCTCGGTTCCGCCGTACTGGCTGCTGCGCCCGCTTCGGCGCTGGCGGTCGCGCCTTCTCAGGAACCGCCTTCTCAGGGACCGTCAACGGCGGCGCTGGCTCTGGCGCGCGCGGCGCTGGCGCGGCGCAGCGACGCGATAACCGCCCGCGACCGCATCGCCATCGCCGACTTCTCGCTCAATGCGACGCAGGCGCGTTTTCATATTGTCGACCTGAATAGCGGCAAGACGCGCAGCTATCTTGTCGCGCATGGCAAGGGTTCGGATCCCGCCCATACCGGTTGGCTGCAAAGCTTTTCCAACGCGCCGGGCTCCGAGGCGACCTCGCGCGGCGCCTATCTGACGGGCGAGACCTATACCGGTCAGCACGGCCTGTCGCGCCGATTGATCGGTCTCGACGCCGATAATTCCAACGCCCTGTCGCGCGCCATTGTCATCCACAGCGCCTGGTATGTCAGCGCCGACATGGCCGCCAAAGGACAGCTCGGTCGCTCGCAGGGCTGTTTCGCCGTCTCCCAACGTGACCTGGCCGAAGTCATGGACCTGATGGGACCGGGACGCCTGCTGGTCGCCGTAAAAACTTAACGCCGTCATCCGGGGGACATCATGAGCGTGAAACGCCGTCTGCTTCGCTCTGCGTCCGGTGGTCTTTTAATGGCGCTGTGCCTGTGCGCAGCCCCGCCCGCCTCGGCGCAAGGCGCAAAGGTCAGCTCGGCGGTCGAACTGGCGCAGCGCGCCGATACGCTGAAACCCGGCCAATGGGTATGGGCGCCGCAGATCGCGCCATCCGGGCCCTTGCTGATCTATATCGACCTGTCGCGGCAACTGGCCAGCGTCTACCGCAACGGCGTGCGCATCGGCGTCGCAACCGTGTCCACCGGCAAGCCCGGCTATGACACGCCCACCGGAGTGTTCACCATCCTGCAAAAGGACATCGATCACCACTCCAATAAATACGACAACGCCGCCATGCCCTTCACGCAGCGCCTGACCTGGAGCGGGGTTGCGCTGCACGCGGGCGGTTTGCCAGGCTATCCGGAAAGCCACGGCTGCATCCATCTGCCCTATGCGTTCGCGCAGGCGCTTTTCAAGGTCACGAGCCTGGGCGCGACGGTGATCATCGCCGGCGCCGCCGGACAGCCCGCCCTCGCCGCGCCCGGCGACCTGTTAACATCCGACGCCTTTACGCCCGGCGCGCACGAGATACCGCAGGGCGCCGACGCCTTCTGGTATCCCGACCTGTCGCCAAAAGGCCCGCTGACCATCATCCTGTCGCGCGCCGACCAGCAGGTCACGGTCCTGCGCAACGGCGTCGTCATCGGTCGCGCCAACGCCGAAATCCCTAAGGACAGCGACGAAACCCGCGTCCTGACCCTGAGCCGCGTCGACAAGGGCGCGCGCGTCTGGGTCTATGTCGACGTGCCCGGTCACAGCGATCTGGCCGGGCAGGCGGTCGCGCCCGATGCGCATGCGCGCGTACATGTCCCGCCCGCCTTTCTGGACGCCGTCCTGCCCGTGCTGACGCCGGGCGCGACGCTGCTGGTCACCTCGGCCAGCCTGACGCCCGACACAAGCGGCGAGAACCTGACCGTCCTCGAAGGCAGCAACGACAAGGCGCAGTCTCAGCCCTGACCAGACCGTGTCGCGCCCTGCCGCAGATCGTCGTCAATGCTTGGGATAGGAATGCGCGTAAAGCGACGCCCAGCCCGCCTTCGGACTCATATCGTCAAGATTCCAGTCCGCCTCGATGAAAGGCTGGCTAGTCGGCTTGTACTTCGGATAGCCGTAATAGTTCTGCGCTTCGGAATCGATGATCTCGCCGCGACCTTCGGCGACGTCGGACAGGATCTTGAAATCGACATCGTCGCGGTCCCACGGGCGGGCGCCGACCGATTCATAGATCTCGTCCTCCAGCCTGTTGGCCGGAATGATCCTGATGTCGTCGGGCAGGTAGGGCGTTTTCGCCGCGACGATCTTCGCCGAACCAGTCGTATAGGTTCCGGTCATCGGCAACGGATTGCCCCACATGTCCACCGCAATATTGTCCTGCATGAAAAGATCGACATCGCCATCGCCGCCCAGGGTGAACAGCGGCAGACCAGCGCGCGAATCCGGCCCCTGACGGTAAACATCGCCGATCAGAGTGATCACGCCCGTCTCAAAAGGATGCGTCTCCCATTCGTGCGCGATCAGATTGTAATGAATGGCTTTCTGGCCGGGATTATAGATCATGGTGTTGATCTCGGCGGCGTGGACCCCGCCCTTGAACAGCGCGTTGCGTTCCTCGTTGGAGGCGTAGAGATTGGCGTAGAGCAGGATGCCGGTATTGTTGTCGTGGATCAGCCCGCCCTTGGAATGCTCGCCCTTGCCATGCGTCGAATTGCGCAGGCCCTCATAGACGAGATCGTGGCTGTAGGTGATGTTGTGCGAGGTGTTCTGACGCCATTCGTTCACATCCTTGCCGTCAAAGCGCGGTCCGGAGGTCGAGAGGTTCTCATCCGTCGCCCATGAAAACGAGCAGTGATCGACGATGACATTGTATGCGGATCGCGTGGACAAACCATCCGCCTCCCAGCCGCTTTTCTTCGGATGGCCCGCCTCGCCGGTGCGCACTAAAATGTGCTGAATGATCACGTCATGCGTCTCGACATTGAACTCGCCCTTGATGAAGGTGACGCCTGGCGACGGCGCCGTCTGACCGGCGATGGTGACATAGGGCTCGGTGATCTTGACCGAATCGGAATCGAGGTCGATCACGCCGCCGACCTCAAACACGATGATGCGCGGCCCCTTGGCCTCCACCGCCGCGCGGAACGAGCCGGGACCGTCCTTATTCAGGTTGGTGACGCGGATAATCCGCCCGCCTTTGCCGCCCTTCGTGTCCCTGGCCCAGCCCAGCACGTCGTAGGTCGAGCGGTTGAGATGAGCGTTCGGATCGAC
>DATMTF010000342.1:0-10526 GCA_035565015.1 Asticcacaulis sp.
GGGGGTGGCAGGGTCAAGGGCGGCGGGTCGGAATTCTTAATGTCGCGCCCATTGCGGCAAAATGATCGAAAATGATCATATATTGCGATTATTGACATTCATTTGTGATCGAATTTAAGTGGTCGATAAAAGCAACAGGAAACGCCATGCTGATCGACGCCTCCCGGCCCGCCCGTGTCACGCCGGGCGCGCATAGCTATAATCTCGTCTATGTCTGGGCGATTTCAGCGACGGCGGCGCTGGGCGGGCTCCTGTTCGGTTATGACTGGGTGGTGATCGGCGGGGCCAAGCCGTTTTACGAACCCTATTTTCACCTGACCTCGGAGGCGCAGATCGGCTGGGCCAACAGTTGCGCCCTGCTCGGCTGCCTGATCGGATCGGTGCTGTCGGGCGCCTTGAGCGACCGGTTGGGGCGCAAGAAGCTGCTGATCGCCGCGGCCTTCCTGTTCGGCGTCTCGTCGCTGCTGACCGGCTGGGCGCACAGTTTCAACGCCTTCGTGCTGTGGCGCATTGCCGGTGGGGTCGCCATCGGCATCGCTTCGAACGTGTCGCCGACCTATATCGCCGAGATCGCTCCGGCGGCGTGGCGCGGGCGGCTGGTGACGCTGAACCAGCTCACGATTGTCGTCGGCATTCTGGCCGCGCAGATCGTCAACCTGCTGATCGCCGGTCATATCGCCGATCACGCCACGCCGGAGATGATCCGCGCCTCGTGGCAGGGCCAGCTCGGCTGGCGCTGGATGTTCACCGCCGTGGCCGCGCCGTCGCTGATCTTCTTCGTCTGCGCCTTTCTGGCGCCGGAAAGCCCGCGCTGGCTGATCAAGACCGGCGCGTCGGACAAGGCGCGCCGCATCCTGACGCGCATCGGCGGTGCGGCTTATGCGGATCAGGAACTGAACGAGGTCGCCGAGGGGCTGAACCGCGAATCGTCCGAGCAAGGCTCATGGGGCGAGCTTTTGCGGCCTGCCGTAATGGGGCTGGTGCTGATGGGGATTGGCCTGGCCGTGTTGCAGCAATGGAGCGGCACCAATGTCATCTTCAACTATGCCGAGGATATCTATCGCGGCGCGGGCTACGACCTGAGCGGGGTCATGATGAACATTGTCATCACCGGCGCGATCAATCTGATCTTCACCCTGGTCGCCACCGGGCTGGTCGATAAGATCGGTCGCCGCACCCTGATGCTGTGGGGATCGGGCGGCATCGCGGTCCTGCACGTCGCGCTGGGCCTCGCCTTCTTTTTCGGCTTCAAGGGGCCGCTGGTGCTGGCCCTGACGCTTGGGGTGATCGCGGTGTATGCCATGTCGCTGGCGCCGGTGACCTGGGTGCTGCTGTCGGAGATCTTTCCCAACCGCATCCGGGGCCTGGCCATGTCGGTGGCGGTGTCGGCCCTGTGGATCGCCTGTTTCGCCGTGACCTTCACCTTCCCGCTCCTGAACCAGCGGCTGGGCGCGGCGGGAACCTTCTGGTGCTACGGCGTCTTCTGCGCGCTCGGCTTCCTGTTCATCCTTAGGCGCGTGCCGGAGACGAAAGGCAAGTCGCTGGAGGACATTGAGCGGGAACTCGCGGGTTAGAGTTTGGCCAGCCTCCCGCCATCGACATTGAGGCTGGCGCCGGTGACGAAGCTGGCCTGAGCGGTGGCCAGGTACAGAACGGCGTCGGCGATCTCGGACGGCTGGCCGACATCGCCGGACTCCAGCGTCTCCGCGCCCGATTTCAGGTTCGGGCTGGCCCACAACATCGGGGTATCGACCGCACCGGGCAGGACGGCGTTGACGCGGATGCCTTTGGGCTTGCCCTCGATTGAGGCGGTGCGCGTCAGCGAACCCAGCGCCGCCTTGGCCGCCGCATAGGGCGCGACCAGGGGCGAGGTCTGGTGGGTATGGATGCTCGACACATTGACGATGGCGCTGCCGGGTTGCATGACGCGGAAGGCTTCGCGCGTGAACATGGCCGCGCCGAAAAAGTTGACGCCCATCAGCCGCGTCCAGTCGTCGAGGCTCAGTTCCTCGATCGGCTTGTAGATCATCATGCCCGCGATATTGACCAGCACGTCAAGGCCGCCGAACACATCCGTGGCGACACGGCAGACGCGGACGACATCGGCTTCGCGGGACACGTCGCAGGCTTCGACCCGCACCTCAGATGCGCCGAGCGCCATCAGATCGGTGATCGCCGCCGCCGCGCCCTCAATGCGCAGATCGGCCAGCACCAGTTTCGCCCCCTCGCGCGCAAAGCCTTCGGCGCAAGCCTTGCCGATGCCGCCCAGGCCGCCGGTGATGAGGACGGATTTATTGTCAAAGCGGCGGCTCATGCGGCGATCCCTTGCTGGCGCAGGCAGTTGATATAAAGATCGGGCCAGATGCGATGCGGCAGGTCCGACGGCGTCAGGCCGAAACCATGCCCGCCCTGGGCGAACAGGTGCGTTTCGTCCGCGACGCCGTGCGCCTTCAGGGCGGCGCGGAAGCTGAGCGTATTGGCGACCGGCACGACCGGATCGTCTTCGGCCTGAACCAGAAAGCACGGCGGGGTTTTTGCGCTGACGCGACGGTCGGGCGAATAATGCGCGATCTGTTGGGACGTGATGTGACCGTCGAACAGGGACGGAACCGCGCCGGAATAGGCGATGGCCGGATCGAGCGAGGCCACCGGATACATCAAGGCCGCTGCGTCGGGCCGCGCGCTTAAACTATCCGCCGCGTCCTGCGCCGGATAGAGCGGCTCATCGAAGCGCGTCGCCAGCGAGGCCGACAAAAAGCCGCCTGCGCTGAAACCGATGGCGGCGACGCGCTGCGGGTCGATGCTGAGTTTTGCGGCATGCTGGCGTATCACGCGCATCGCCCGCAGCGCGTCGATAGTACCGATATCGACGCGATTGGCCCAGCCGTCATTGGCCAGCCGGTAAAACAGCACAAGGGCCGTCATCCCCGCTGCGTTCAGCCTTTGCGCCAGCAGATAGCCCTCGACGTCGAACGAGGTCCAGCTAAAGCCGCCGCCTGGGATGATCAGCACGGCGCCTTCATTGGGTCTGGCGGCGGGAAAGACCTCAATACGCGGGCGCACGATGCCCTGCATGCGGCGGTGATGAAAAGCCGGGTCTTTCGAGGCGTCGGTCACCGTTTCCTGCAAGCCGGGCCTTGGCGGCGCGGGCGGGGTCGGCCACAGGTCGATGGAGAGAGCGGGCTTCGGCCAGGCGCGCCGGTTCATATGGAAAACCTTACAGTTTCAGACCCAGCTTCGGCCCAACCGTGATCATGGCCAGATAGAGGGCAAACGTCAAACCGCAACCGCCGAGCAGCGACGGATAAAAGCCGACGCCCTTGCGCAACAGGAACGGAATCAGCAGGAACATCGGTAAGCTGGGCAGGACATACCAGAAGGTCGCCTCGGCATGCGCCGCCATATTGGCTGCATCCGGGCGGTCGCGCCAAAGCCATAACATGCCCATGACCGAGATCAGCGGCAGGGACGCGACCAGAGCGCCGAAAGCGGGCAGTCGCCGCGCCAGTTCCGACACGACCGCGATGATTACCCCCGATACGCCCGCCTTGATCAGCAGATACAGCATGACTTCCCTCGCCTGACGAAAAGACTTGTCCGACTCGCGCGTCAGCGTTAACAAAAGATTAATGACGCGCGACAAGCTCAAAACCTATGCGAAATACGCCGCCTACGCCAGCCTCGGCCCGATCACCGGCCCGTGCGTGGCGGGCATTGTGCGTCACCGCAAGGAAGATCCGATCCTGGCGGGCATGTATGGCGTGCTGCTGGTGCTGATCTGGGTGCAATTGCCGGCCTGGACCGCGCACGCGATTGAAGCCTTGCAGCATATGCAGGCTATGCGCTGATCCGCAGTCGGGGCGCCTGCGCCCTCGCCTTACACACGCAGGTCTTGCTTTTCACCGGGCAGGCGGCGGCGACAAGGCGGCGTCACCGACGCGTCAGGCGTCGTCTTTTTTCTGTTGCGCCAGCTTGGCCAGCACGCGCCCGCGGCCTTTGGTCAGGGCGGTGACCACGCCGCGCCAGGTGCGCACCTCCTGCTCGGTCATCTGGGCGCGGTTGAGCGTGACGCGCAGGTTGCGCACCATCGACTCCTTCTTTTCCGGCGGATAGAAGAAGCCGGCCTTTTCCAGTTCGTCCTCCAGATGGCCGTACAGGCCGTGCATGTGCTCAAGCGCGGCGGGGACGTCCATATTCTGCGTGAAGGCGGGCTTGGGCGCGTCCATGACCTGAAGCCGCCATTCGTACAGCACGATATTGACCGCCTGGGCCAGGTTGAGGCTGTGGAAGTGCGGATCGACCGGGATGGTGACGATGGCATGGGATAGCGCGATGTCGGAGGTTTCCAGCCCCGCGCGCTCGGCCCCGAACAGGAGGCCGGTCTTTAAGTGTTGGTGCGCCTGCCCCCAGGCCTGCGACGCCGCTTCGCGCGGCGTGATGACCGGCAGTTGCGTCTCGCGCGGGCGCGCCGTGGTGGCGTAAACATAGGTCAGGTCCGCCACAGCATCGGCCACCGTATCATAGACCTTAGCGCCTTCCAGCGGCCAGAAGGCGCCCGACGACATCGCCCAGGCCCGCTCCTGCGGCCAGCCGTCGCGCGGATTGACCAGCCGCAACTCCTGCAAGCCGAAATTGGCCATGACGCGCGCGACCGAGCCGATATTGTCGGCCAGTTGCGGCTTGTCGAGAATGACGCACGGCAGGGTCAGTCTGGGGTCGAGCGGCGGCGCAGGGCGGGAGTCTTTCATAGGGGCGGCTTATAGGGCTTGCGACGGTCAGGTCAAATACTGAAGTTTGCACTTGACTATTTCGCAGTCTTTGAAATACTGAAGCCATAACTTCACTATGGAGAAACCACCGTGACCGAACCCACTGTCCACGCTACCTTTGTTATCGAAAAGACCTATCCGCATCCGCTGACGAAGGTATTTTCCGCCTTCGCCAATCCGGAGCTGAAAAGCCGCTGGTTCAACCCTGGCCACCGCCAGCCCGACGCCAGTGACGAACACGATTTCCGCATCGGCGGCGTTGAAAGAACAAAATGGCTGATGGACGAAACCACGCCGTTTCCGGGCGCGCCTATGACGCGCATCTCGCTCTATCTCGATATCGCGCCAGAAGCGCGCATCGTCACAGGCTCGAACATGGCGATTAATGGACGGGTATTTTCTTCGTCGCTGCTGACCTTCGAATTCGCCGCCGAAGGCGAAGCCACCCGTTTGACCGTAACGCACCAGGGCGCCTTTTTTGAACACGCCGACGGTCCCGCCATGCGCGAAGCCGGCTGGCGCAAGGTTCTGGAAAGGCTCGGAGAGAGCCTTGACGCCTGATGTCGCCAAGGTCTTTCACGCGCTCGGCGATCCGACGCGGCGGGCGCTGATCGAAGCGGTCACCGATGCGCCGCTGTCCGTCTCGAAACTGGCCGAACGCTTAGAGGTCACCCTGACTGCCGTCGGCCAGCATTTGCAGGTGCTGGAGGAAGCCGGACTGGTGCGAACTGAAAAGATCGGCCGCACCCGCACCTGCCAGTTAGCGCGGCCAGGCCTTGACGCGCTTGAGGGCTGGATCAAGGCGCGCAAATCGCCGCTGGAACAGGCGCTCGACCGGCTGGGCGATGTGCTGGACGAAGGCTGAGCCGCAACCGCCAATTTACCGTTTTGACGGCCTCCGCTTTTCGTTTATACGGCTTGCCGTTAGCGGCCCCTCGCGACCCTGTGCGTCCCTGGGGCAGGCTCCGTTGGAAAGGAAATTCTCATGGCTAAAATCAAGGTCGCCAATCCGGTCGTCGATATCGACGGCGACGAAATGACCCGCATCATCTGGCAGATGATCAAGGACAAGCTGATCCATCCGTACCTCGACATCGACCTGAAATATTACGATCTGGGCATGGAGCACCGCGACGCGACCGACGATCAGGTGACCGTCGATGCGGCCAATGCGATCAAGCAGTACGGCGTCGGCGTCAAGTGCGCGACCATCACGCCCGACGAAGCCCGCGTGAAGGAATTCAACCTCAAGAAGATGTGGAAGTCGCCCAACGGCACGATCCGTAACATCTTAGGCGGCGTCGTGTTCCGTGAGCCGATCATCTGCAAGAACGTGCCGCGTCTGGTGCCCGGCTGGACCCAGCCGATCATCATCGGTCGTCACGCCTTTGGCGACCAGTATCGCGCCACCGACTTCCTGGTCCCCGGCGCCGGCAAGCTGACCATGAAGTTCGAAGGCGACGACGGCACGGTCAAGGAATACGAAGTCTTCAAATTCCCGTCGGCGGGCGTCGCCATGGGCATGTACAATCTCGACGACTCGATCCGCGACTTCGCGCGCGCCTCGTTCGAATACGGCCTGGGCCGCAACTATCCGGTCTATCTCTCGACCAAGAACACCATCCTCAAGGCCTATGACGGCCGCTTCAAGGATCTGTTCCAGGAGGTCTTCGACGCCGAATATGCCGACAAGTTCAAGGCCGCGGGCCTGACCTACGAACACCGCCTGATCGACGACATGGTCGCCTCGGCGCTGAAATGGTCGGGCGGCTTCGTCTGGGCCTGTAAGAATTATGATGGCGACGTGCAGTCCGACACCGTGGCGCAAGGCTATGGTTCGCTGGGCCTGATGACCTCGGCCCTGGTCACGCCGGACGGCAAGATCATGGAAGCCGAAGCCGCGCACGGCACGGTCACGCGCCACTTCCGTCAGCACCAGAAGGGCGAATCGACCTCGACCAACTCGATCGCCTCGATCTTCGCCTGGACGCAAGGGCTGGCGCACCGCGCCAAGCTGGACGGCAATGACGAGCTGATGAATTTCGCCAAGACGCTCGAAAAGGTCTGCGTCGATACGGTCGAAGCCGGTTTCATGACCAAGGACCTGGCCCTGCTGGTCGGCCCGCAACAGGGCTGGTTGACGACCGAGGGCTTCCTCGACAAGATCAGCGAGAACCTGACCAAGGCGATGGCGTAAGCGCCATGCTTCCCTCTCCTCCCCATTCATGGGGAGGGGGACCGCGAAGCGGTGGAGGGGTATCTTGGTTTTGAAAAAGCCGCTCCTTTCGGGGCGGCTTTTTTGTTGCCCGTCAGACAGCAAGCTGAAATAGTCCGCCGCAATGACAACAGGAGTTGAGACGATGCGATTTTGGACGGGAATGACCTTGACGGCTCTGGCGGCGTTTGTGACGGTCGGCGCGGCGCAGGCGGAGGTCGCGCTGCCGCTGACGACGGGCGGGCGGGTCGCTCAGGACGCTCACGGCTACAGCTTCCAGTGGCCGGGCGCCTATTTCGAGGGCCGTTTCAAGGGAAGCTCCGCGACGGTCCACTTCGCGCCGAGCCATGACATTTTCAACATCTATCTGGATGGGCTGAAAACGCAGACCGTACTGGCCTCGGCAACGCCCGAAGTGGTCATCAGCGCGGCGGACGGCGACCACGCCTTACGTATCGAGCGCGCCACCGAAGACCAGAGTCAGATCGCTCACTTCAGCGGCGTCACCGTGCCTGACGCGGCGGATATTCTGCCCGCGCCTGCGCCGGAAGCCCGTCAGATGGAGTTCATCGGCGATTCCTATACGGTCGGCTACGGCAATATCTCGCCCGTCCAGCAATGCACGCGCGAAGAGGTCTGGGCGACGACCAACACCTCGCAGGCCTTCGGTCCCGTGACGGCGAAACATTACAACGCCGACTACCAGGTCAACGCTATTTCCGGCCGCGGCATTGTGCGCAACTATAATGGCTCGCCCGGCGATCCTGTTCCGGTCGCGTGGCCCTATCAGACCTTTGCAAAACAGGCGCTCTACAATGATCCAAACTGGAAACCGCAGATCATCGTGATCGGCCTTGGGACCAATGACTTCACCACGCCGCTCAATCCCGATGAAACATGGAAAACCCGCGACGACCTGCATAAGGATTACGAGGCCACCTACGTCAAATTCGTGCAGGATCTGCGCGCGAAAAAACCGCAGGCCTTCTTTATCCTGATGGCCACCGATCAGGTGGATGGCGAAATCCAGTCCGAAGCGCAGAAGGTTATGGCCGCCTTACAAAGCGCAGGCGAGACCCGCATCGCCTTCCTGCCCATGAACAACCTATCTTTCGGCGGCTGCGACTGGCATCCGACCATAGCCGACGACCGGAAGGTTTCGGATGAGCTGGTCGCCTTTATCGATCAACACCCGGAGATATGGCAGGGCAAATAAGGGACCAAGATGCGTTTGTTCCGCTGTGACAATTGCGGCAATCCGATCCATTTCGACAACCGCGTCTGTCTGAATTGCGGGTTTCGCCTCGGCTTCGCGCCCGAAGCGTTGGGCATGTACGCCCTGACGCCGCACGGGGCGGACCCGCAGCTTTGGCGGCGCGTCGATGATCCGGCGCGCCTCTATCGCTTCTGCGCCAATGCGGAACACGACATTTGTAACTGGCTGGTTCCGGAATCCGATCCGGAGGCTTGGTGTCAGGCCTGCCGCCATAACGGTCTGGTGCCGGACCCGAACAGCGAAGAAGGGCTGACGCGCTGGCGCCGCATCAACGAGGCGCAACGCAACCTGTTCTACGCCTTTCTACGCTGGGATCTGCCGCATCCGACACGTAAGCAAGACCCGGAAGGCGGACTTCTCTTCGATCTCAAGAACGACGAAATCCTGCCCGACGGCTCCTGCAAACCCGCCCTGATCGGTCATGACGAAGGCCATATCGTCATCCGCGCCGCCGAGGCCGACGACCTGACGCGCGAGCAGCAGCGCGATCTGATGAACGAGCCGTACCGTACCCTGCTCGGCCATTTCCGCCATGAAACCGGGCATTTCATCTGGAACAAGCTGGTGCGTGATGTCGGCAAGCTGGACGGCTTTCGCGCGGCGTTCGGCGATGAGCGCGCCGACTATGGCGAAGCGCTGCAAAAGCACTATGCCGAGGGCCCGCCGACCGGCTGGGGCGCCAGCTATATCAGCTTTTACGCGACCACCCATCCGTGGGAGGACTTCGCCGAATGCTTCGCCCATGTGCTGCATATCGTCGACACGCTGGAGACCGCGCAGATCTACGGCATCGCGCTCGAACAACACAGCCTCAATCCGTATGAGGCGCGCGATTTCGACTGCATCGCCGACGCCTGGATTCCGTTAAGCGTCGCGCTCAACGCCATCCACCATTCGATGGGCGAGCGCGACCTCTATCCGTTCATCCTGACCCCCGCCATCCGCGCCAAGCTGGCCTATGTCCACGGCCTGATCACGCGGCAGGTTTAGTCGCCAGGGGGAACCCGCCTAATAGCCAAGCGCCCAATAGACGGGATAGGAGTCAATTTCGCCATAGCGCGCAATGGCTGCGCGCACGTCATCGCGGGCCAGCACAGCCTTGTTGACGCTGTCCAGTTTACGCTGGTAATCGGTTTCTTCGTCCGTGCTTTTATAATCCTGAAGATCGACCAGCAGGGTGTTGCGGGACATGGGATCGTCCAATTGGCGGATAAGCAGCGCGGCCAGCCCATCTTCATCCCCGGCGCATTCCAGCGCTATGCGAACGGCGCCGAAACTGTCTGCGATATGCGCTTTCAGATAGGTCAGGCTGGCGTCGAGATGAACCGCATCGCCAAGCTGGGCATAGGCGCAGGCCTCAACCTTGCGCGCGACCATAACGCCATAAGCGCTGGCGTTACTGCGATCAACGCCGCTGACCTCGTTGAGCGCATCCTGCGAATGTTCCTGCGCGACATACAGGTTGCCGAGATTAAGGCGCTGGCTGACCGTATCGGCGTCAGGCGCAACGTTTTTAGCCGCGGCGTCACGCGCTTTTTCCAGTTCTGCGACCTTGGCCTGGTCATCGTCGCGCCGCACCAGAATGTCCGATTGCAGATCATATAGCCATGGCTGCTGCGTATCGGCATCGTCGAAGGCCGCTTTCGCGCCTGACGCGGACCTGAGGCGCGCCATGGCCGCATCGACCTCCGCCTGGGCGTCGTCGAGCCGGGCGGCGTTCATCAGGGCCGAGGCATAGGTGTTAAGCGCAAGGAGACTGCGGGGATTTTTCTGCATGGCATGGCGGTAACCGGCCAGGGAAGCATCCAGAGCGGCATTGAAGTCGCCATGGCCCGGCCCGTACGGCGCAAAGCGGGCGTAGCGTTGATCGCAGCGCAGCCGAATCAGGGATTTGGGATCGGTCAGGGCAGCCGCAACCTGGCGCGCCTTATCATCCTGCTGGCGGGCGACATAGATTTCGAACAGCGGAAACCACGCAAAATCGGCCTTCCCCGTGTCAGGACGGTAATGTTTGCGCCACAGGGTTTCCAGCAGCCGAAACCGTACATCGTCGTCAATCTGACCTGCGCCGGAAGCCTGGATCAGGCCATATATTTCCGAATCGGACGCCGCCATGAGCGTGTCGGGATATCTGTCCGCGAGTTGCGCAATGGCCGCGCCGACTTCATCGCCATGCCCCGAATTGATCGCAAGGGCTGCCAGACTTCGCCATTAACCGCCGTCGCGCAGATCAGGATCGGTAAGACCCGCCTGCGATAGATGACGA
>DATMTF010000343.1:0-3501 GCA_035565015.1 Asticcacaulis sp.
CTGTGGTTTCTATTCCTTCTTAACGCCCGCAACCCGTAACAATATTTTCTCACGACAATGGCGGAGGGCGCCCGATTCGCTTACATTCGGGTCATGAAACTTCCCAGAAGGCCGAAAAAGGCTGACCACCCCGCCCCTGTCCGCCGCCATGAGGGCCTCCCTGACGATCAGGCGCTGCTCGACGCCATTGCCGACATGCGCGAGCTGGATGTCGGCGATCTGGCCAGGCGTTTCGGCCTGAAAGGCGATGACCGCCGCGTGCTGCGTCAGCGCCTGAAGGCTCTGGCTGAAAGCGGCAAGCTGGCGCGCAACGGGCGCAAGAGCTTCGGCGCGCTGGGCGTCCTGCCGGAAACCGGCGTGGCCGAGGTCGTTGAGCGCGATGTCGACGGCGAGCTGTGGGTCAAGTGGGGCAAGCCGGATTCGGCCACGCCGCTCGCCCGCCTGGCGCCGTTGAAAAAGAACGCCGCCCAGACGCCGCCCGGCATGGGCGACCGGCTCTATGTCCGGTTTGAGAAAACTTCTGACGGCTGGGTCGCGCATCTGATCAAGGTGCTGGATCAGGGCGCGCCGCGCATTGTCGGCGTGGTGCGGCGCTCGAAGCGCGACTTGCGGCTGGAATCGGTCAACCGCAAGGAAAAGAACAGCTTTTCCCTGACCGGCCCCAATCTGGAGACGCTGGAAGATGGCGATGTCGTCGTCGCCATGCCGACGTCTTCAGGAGGAATTGGCGGCGCGCATAAATACGGCCCCAAACCTGCCCGTGTCGTTGAGGTGGTCGGCAAGGAGGACTCGCCCCGCATCGCCTCGGTCATGGCCATTCACAGCCACGGTCTGCCGGTCGGCTTCACCACCGCGACCGAAAAGGAGGCCGAGGCCGCCAGGGCGCCCGGCCTTGGCAAGCGGACGGACTTACGCGACCTGCCCTTCGTGACCATCGACCCGATGGACGCCAAGGACCATGACGACGCGGTCTATGCCCATGCCGACGACGATGAAAAGAACCCCGGCGGCTGGGTCGTCTGGGTGGCCATCGCCGATGTCGCCCACTATGTCACGCCCGGCTCGGCGCTCGACCGCGAGGCGCGCGAAAAGGGTAATTCGACCTATTTCCCCGACCGAGTTGAGCCGATGCTGCCGCACGTGCTGTCTTCGGGCTTGTGCAGCCTGCAGGAAGGCGAAAACCGCGCGACGATGGCCGTGCGCATGGTGTTCAGCGCGGAGGGCAGGAAGCTCGGCCACCGCTTCGTGCGCGGCCTGATGCGCTCGGCGGCCAAGTTGTCCTACGAACAGGCGCAGGCCGCCATAGACGGCCATCCCGACGACAAGACCGGGCCGATCCTCGACAGCCTGCTCAAACCGCTCTGGGCCACCCATGCCTGCCTGAGCAAGGGTCGCAATGCGCGCCAGCCGCTGCATATCTCCTCGCCCGAACGCCGCGTCCATCTCGACGCCGACGGCAATGTCGTGAAGATCGAGCCGCGCGTATCTTTGGAGGCGCACGGCCTGATCGAGGAGATGATGATTCAGGCCAATGTCAGCGCCGCCGAGGAACTGGAAAAGCACAAAACCCCGCTGATCTATCGCGTGCATGAGACGCCCAGTCTGGAGAAGGTCGGCAATCTGGCCGATTTCCTCGCCACGCTCGGCATTGCGTGGACCAAGGGCGAGCCGCCGCGCACGGAGCGTTTCAACCGCCTGCTCGATGCGCAGAAGGACGGGCCGAACAGCGAGATCATCAATGAGGTCGTGCTGCGCACGCAGATGCAGGCGCACTATTCGCCGGACAATGTCGGCCATTTCGGCCTCAATCTCGACCACTATGCGCACTTCACTTCGCCGATCCGCCGCTATGCCGACCTTGTGGTCCACCGCGCCCTGATTCGCGCCCTGAAGCTTGGCGAGGATGGTCTCACTGATTATGAGATCAAGACCATAGGCGACACCGCCGAGCATATCACCGCCACCGAACGCCGTTCTATGCAGGCCGAGCGCGAGGCGATCGAACGCTATATCGCCGCCTATCTGCACGACAAGGTCGGCGCGACGTTCAAGGGCCGCATCGTCGGCGTCACGCGCTTTGGCCTGTTCGTCAAGCTGACCGAAACGGGCGCGGACGGCATCGTCCCTGTGTCCAGCCTGCGCGACGACTATTATGTGCATGACGATGTGCAGCACGCCCTGATCGGCGAGCGCCACGGCCTGCGCTGGCGTCTGGGCGCTCAGATTGAGGTCGAGCTGATGGAGGCCATGCCGGTCACCGGCGGTCTGGTCTTCAAGGCGTTGAGCGAGCCCGAAGCGCCCGATCCCAACGCGCCGCGCGCGCGGCTGGGCGCACGAAGACAAACCCAGGCTAGATCAACAGGCCGCCCCTCGCGTGGCGGGCCGCCTGGGAAAAAGGGCGGTCCGAAACCCGGCGAAAAGAATATGAAGAAGAAAAAGAAGCGCTGACGCCATGTGCGGAATCAACGGCCATGAGCCTTGACGGTCTCGTTCCCCTTTCCGCTGGCGCGTTTGCCTTGGCCAGTCTGCTCATCGAACTGACGCCGGGCCCCAACATGACCTGGCTGGTTCTGGTGGCGGCGAAGCAGGGACGACGCGCCGGTTTCATGGCTGTGGGGGGCATCGCGCTTGGACTGGCGCTTATCGGCGGCGTGGCGGCGACCGGCGTTGCAGAAATCATCCAGCGCTCTAATCTGGCCTATGCGGTCCTGCGCTGGTCCGGGATCGTCTTCCTGCTCTATCTCGCGTTTGACGCTTGGCGCGGCGCGGATAACGACCGGACGGGCCGCGACAACCGCTATTTTCTGCGCGGCCTGATGGCCAATCTGCTGAACCCCAAGGCGTTCGTCTTCTACGTCACCGTCCTGCCCACCTTTGTTACGCAAGGTCGCGACCTGCTGAGCGAAACCCTGACGCTGACGTTCATCTACGTCCTGATCGCAACCCTTATTCACGCCAGTCTGGTCCTGCTGGCTGGCGGGCTGACGCCCTTCCTGACCGATCCGGCCCGGCAGACCCTTGTTCGCCGCAGCCTGGCCCTGATTCTGGCCGCCGTCGCGATCTGGTTTGGCTGGTCAACGACGCATTAGACGGCGTATTCTCTCTCCAAGGCGGCAATCCCTGACCTTGAAGGCCCGATCGGCGAAAAAAACACTGTCAGAGTCTTGACTTCGCGCCGGGCCTGAGTATTTTCCGCGCCTCTGAATTATTTGCGCGCCATGACGGAGTCTTTGGGACACGGTCTTTGGGCGTCACCGAAACGCAAGGACTTTAGGTCATGGCTAAGCCCGCCTCCATCAAGATCCGTCTGAACTCGACGGCTGACACCGGCTTCTTCTACGTCACCAAGAAGAACGCCCGCACCAAGACCGAAAAGATGGTGCTGAAGAAGTACGATCCGGTCATCCGCAAGCACGTCGAATTCCGCGAAGGCAAGATCAAGTAGGTCTGCCGATCCTTCGTGATGCGACAAGACGCCCGGCCGCAAAGCCGGGCGTTTTT
>DATMTF010000344.1:0-2321 GCA_035565015.1 Asticcacaulis sp.
GACGGTCGAGCGCGATGAGACCTTTGATTTGGGCCTGCGCGTCTTTATCGGCCAGCGTCAGTCTGTGGTTTCGGTGTCCGATTTTTCGCCGACCTCACTGTCGCGGCTGGTCGAACGCGCCGTGGCCATGGCCGCTCTGGCGCCCGAAGATCCCTATGCGGGTCTGGCCGAGCCTGAGCTTCTGTTCCGGGCCGACGCCGGGACGCCCGATCTCGATCTTTACGACGCCACCGAGCTGAGCGCGCAGGCCTTGCAAGACCGCGCGCTGCAGATCGAAGCGACCGGTCTGGCGCTGAGTCCCTTCCTGCAAAGCGACGCGGCCAGCGCCGGATATACGCAGAATAGCTGGCGCATGCTGACCTCGGACGGATTTGAAGGCGCGCACAGCTCCACCCTGTTCTTCCAGTCGGGTCGTTTCATCGCCACGGACACCGACGGCCAGATGGAGCGCGACGGCGAAGGCCGCAGCACGCGCTTCTTCTCGGATCTGCCCGACGTCGCCGACACAGGCCTGACCGGGGCCGAGCGCGCTCTGGCTGCGCTGGGCGCGCGCAAGATCGAGACGCAGAAGACGGCGGTGATCTTCGACCGGCGCGTGTCGCGCTCGCTGATCGGCCCGCTGCTCGGCGCCATTTCAGGCTCGATGATCGCGCGCGGCTCCAGCTTCCTGAAGGACAGGCTGGGTCAGAAGATTTTCAGCGACGCCGTCCAGATCGTCGACGACCCGCTGCGCGTACGCGGACTGGGTTCCTGCCTGTTCGACGACGAAGGCGTCGCGGTTCGCCGCCGCGCCCTGATCGAGGATGGCGTGCTGACGACCTGGCTGCTCAATACATCGGCGGCGCGGCAACTGGGCCTGACCTCGACCGGCCACGCCTCGCGCGGTCTGGCGGGCGCGCCGGGCGTTGCGACCCACAACATCACCCTGTCCGCAGGCGTGCAAACGCCGCAGGCGCTGATGCAGGCGGCGGGCAAGGGCGTGCTGATCACCTCGATGTTCGGCCCCAGCCTGAACAACGACACCGGCGACTGGTCGGCGGGCGCATCGGGCCTCGCCTTCGAGAACGGCGAAATCACCCACCCGGTCAATGAAATCACCGTTGCGGGCAATCTGATCGACATCTATGCGCGGTTGATTCCGGCCAGCGATCTGGAGATTCGCGGCGCGCTGGATACGCCGTCCCTGCTGGTGGACGCCCTCAGCATCGGGGGGAAATGATGCTGAATACCGCGTCCGACCTCGACCTGATCATCGACAAGGTCCGCCGGGCGGGGGCGCTGGCGCAGCATTTGAAAAGCCACGGTCTGATCACCAGCTACAAGGCCGACGGCTCCATCGTCACCAATGCCGACACCGAGGTCAATCTGTGGCTGAAGGAGGCGCTGCTCGACGCGCGCCCCGACTATGGCTGGCAGAGCGAGGAGGAGGCCGACAATGCGCATCGCCTCGACGCAGCGCGCATCTTCGTTCTGGACCCGATCGACGGCACAATGGGCCTGTCCAAGGGCAGCCCCTACTGGACCATCGCCCTGGCCATTGTCGAGAACAATCAGCCGACCGGCGCCGTCGTCTATGCGCCCGATGCCGGCGAGCTTTACAGCGCCTCGCTCGGCGAGGGCGCGATGCTCAATGGCGCGCGCATTCAGGCCAGCCAGCGCGCGGAGCTGGAAGGCGCCGAGGCGCTGGGTGATTCGCGCCTGTTCGGCAAGGACATATGGCCGACGCCGTGGCCGCGCCTGAGCGTGCAGTCGCGCCCGTCGGTCGCCTATCGCATGGCCTGCGTGGCGGCGGGCAAGGCCGACTTCACCATGGCGCTGACGCCCAAGCGCGACTGGGACGTGGCCGCCGCCACCCTGATCGCGCAGGAGGCCGGCGCCGTGGTCAGCGACCATTTAGGCAATCCTTATGGATTCAACGCTATAGACAGTCTCAAACCGAGCCTGATCTGTTCGGGACCGGCGCTGTTTCCGGAGATCATCCGGCGCTGCGCCCACCTGGACGCCCTTACCTAAAAATCAAAAAAGAGCCAGCTTATGAGTGACAAACAGCTTCTTCACATCGTGATCGGCGGGGAATTAACCGATCTCAACAGCACGACCTTCAAGGATCTGAGCAAGGTCGAATTCGTCGGCGCTTACGCCAACAACGCCGAGGCTGTCAAAGCCTGGCGATCCAAGGCGCAGTCCACCGTTGACAACGCCCTGATGCGCTATTTCGTGATCCATGCGCACAAGCTGATCGACCCCGAAGCCGAGGGACACTAAAAAGAAGGCCGGAGATATGTCTCCGGCCTTTCGTCTTAGTGGTTGGTCGCGTCGTC
>DATMTF010000345.1:0-10001 GCA_035565015.1 Asticcacaulis sp.
ATATTTGGCAATATTTCAGCATTTACACTCATAAATTCTAGATCCAACGCGATAAAAATACAATTTTTCTCACGCCCCCCGCAATAATATCGGTAAATTTTAGGCATTTTCGGACGTGCAGACTCATATTGGGTATTTTTGTATCATTTGTTATCAAATGCTCTGCGCTCATGTACATTTTTCGCAAGCCCCCGTGAAACGGCTCTGCTAAGAGGACAGCCAACAGTCGAAAAGCCGCCTCATGACCGCCACAATCAATGTCACCTTTGCCGATATCGAAGCCGCCGCCAGGCGCATCGACGGCCAGATCGTGCGCACCTCGATGCCGTTTTCGCGCCGCCTCAGCGACGCCTTCGGCGCGCAGCTCTGGATGAAGGCGGAAAACCGGCAATATACCTCGGCCTTCAAGGAGCGTGGCGCGCTCAACAAGCTGTTGCTGCTGACCGAGGACGAGCGCAGACGCGGCGTGTTCGCGGCCTCGGCGGGCAATCATGCGCAAGGCCTGGCCTACCACGCCACGCGGCTGGGCGTTCCCAGCACCATCGTCATGCCCGAAGGCACGCCCTTCGTAAAAATCGAGCGCACGCAAAGCTTTGGCGCGCAGGTGGTGATCGCGGGCAAGTCCTATGACGACGCCTCCGCCGCCGCGCAAACGCTCTGCGCCGACAAGGACGGGGTCTATGTCCATCCGTTCAACGACGCGGCGGTGATCGCCGGCCAGGGCACGATCGGCGTCGAAATGCTGGAGCAGGCGCCCGACCTCGACACGCTGATCGTTCCCATCGGCGGCGGCGGGCTGATCGCAGGCGTCGCCATCGCCGCCAAAACCATCAAGCCCTCGATCAAAATCATCGGCGTCGAGGCGGCCATGTTCCCGTCCTTTCTGGCGCGGCGGCAGGGCCTGCCCGATCCGGTCGGCGGCGCCACCATCGCCGAGGGCATCGCCGTGCGTTCGGTCGGCGATCTGAGCTTTGCGCTGGCCAACCCTTTGATCGACGACATTCTGGTGCTGGACGAGGCCGATTTCGAGCGCGGAATCGCCGCCTACGCCAATGTCGAAAAGACTCTGGCGGAGGGCGCGGGCGCGGCGGGTCTGGCGGCGGTGATCCGCTATCCCGACCGGTTCAAAGACCAGAAGATCGGCCTGATCCTGTGCGGCGGCAATATCGACATCCGCCTTTTGACCAGCGTGCTGCAACGCGAGCTGGTGCGCGACAAACGGCTGGTCACCTACCGCATCTGGGGCGACGACCGCCCCGGCATGCTGTCGCAGATGGCCGACATCATCGCCAGCCGCGGCGGCAATATTATCGATGTGGCGCACAACCGCCTCGTTCTGGACGTGCCCGCCAAGGGCGCGGAATTCGACATCATGGTCGAGACGCAGGGGCCGCGCCACGCGCTCGATATTTCCGAAGCCTTGAGGAGCACCGGCTATGCGCTGCGGATGGATTAACAGGGGAATGATTATGGGTATGAAAGCATCGAGCCTTATTCTGGTTCTGGCTCTGGTCGGCTGCGGTCAGGCCGCCGACAGGAACGCCGACGCCATGGAGGCCTATCAGGCGTCGATGGACGCCGCCGCCAGCGCCAATCTCAAGGCGGGCGAGGCCTATCTGGCCGACGTCGCCAAGCAGCCGGGCATGGTCAAGCTGCCCGACGGCGTGATGTATAAGCTGATCTCGCGCGCGCCGACGCCGGGGCCGCAGCCGACGGTCGACGACACGGTGACCATCAATTACGAAGGCAAGCTGATCAATGGCGACGTGTTCGACTCGTCCTATGCGCGCCACGAACCGGCGACCTTCCCGCTGGGCCGCCTGATTCCGGCCTGGCAGGAGGCGATCCCGCAGATGCATGTCGGCGACGAGATCATGCTCTATGTGCCGTCGGCGCAGGGCTATGGCGAGCGCGACATGGGCGAGATTCCGCCCAATTCGGCGCTGGTCTTCCATATCCAGTTGCTGGGGATTCCCAAGAGCTAAAGCCCCAAAGGCTAAAGACCCGGAACCCATTTGACGTCGCCGCGCCCGTCGTCATTGGCGTGGCGCGCCAGCACGAACAACAGGTCGGACAGGCGGTTCAGATAGCGCAGGGCTTCGGGGTTGACGGCCTCCTGCGCCGCCAGCGCCACCGCATCGCGTTCGGCGCGGCGCACGATGGTGCGCGCCATATGCAGATGGGCGGCCAGAGCGCTTCCTGCGGGCAGGATGAAGGAATCGAGCGGCGCCAACGCCTCATTACAGGCGTCGAGCGCCGCCTCCAGCCCCGTCACCTGATCGGCGCGCACGCGCAGCGGCGTCCAGCCTTCCGGTTCTCCGGGCGTGGCCAGATCGGCGCCGAGATCGAACAGGGCGTTCTGCGCGCGCGCCAGCAGGGCGTCGAGATCGCCTTCAGCATAGAGACGGACCAGCCCCAGCGCCGCATTGGCCTCATCGACCGAGCCGATGGCGTTGAGGCGCGCATCGTCTTTACGGCGACGCGAGCCGTCGGCCAGACCCGTCTCGCCGCCGTCGCCGGTGCGGGTGTAGATTTTATTGAGTTTGACCATCAGTGGCCGTTGTGAAACGCCCAGACCGTCGCGATGATCAGCGCAATGGCGATGGCCTGAAACAGCACGCGCATCCGCATCAGCCGGTTCGACCAGTGGGCGCGGAACTCGCCGCCGCGCGCCAGCGAAAGCAGGCCCGCGAACAGGGTGACCACAACGGCCAGCATAGCGATCAGCGCCAGAATGAAAAGAACGAGGCTCATGGACGGCAGTTTCCGCCTTTTTATCGTCGCTGTCGAGCATTCGCGGGCTCTTGCGCTAACTATTTCTATACCGCGCTGCGATAAACCGCCCTCGCTGCAATGCAAAAATGTCGCAAAGCTTTGTTGAATTGCCGTCCCCGCTGTACTAAGTAACACACGCCGGGGGACCAAGCTTACGCTTGGGTCAACTTTTTGTGTGAGCGTAACCATGTTCGATCCCAGTACTGTATCCCCTGCCCAGGAGTCGCCCGTGTCGTCAGGAGCCCGCGCCCGTTCAAAAGAGCGCAATCGCCTGAAAATTCTCGATTCGGCGACCCGGATGTTCCGCGAACGCGGTTTTGAGGCGGCCACCTTGCGCGATATCGCCAGCGCGGCGGGCCTGTCCACCGGCGCCCTGTTCGCCAACTTCACCGACAAGACCGAAATCTTCCTGACCGTGGTCGAGTCCGAGCACCAGCGCGTGCTGGCCGCCATGCGCGAATCCTATGATGAGGGCCTGCCGCTGGTCGAGCGCCTGCACCGTCAGCTCATGCAGGGCTATGCGGTCAGCGAGGCCAATGCCCGTCTGATCCTGTCGGCCTTCGTGATGAAGTGGAGCGCCGACCAGACCGCGCTCAACGAGGTCGCGCGCCTCAGCGACGATGTGCGCGACGCCCTGTTCGACACCCTGACCAAGGCGCAGGCGCGCGGCGAACTGCCTAATGACGCCCCGCTGCACGATGCTTCGGAGGTGCTGGAAGACCTGTGCTTCGCCAATATGCGCCGCGCCTTCCACAAGGCGGGCGAGGCGGGCGGCTTCGACTCCGCGACCCTGGAGCGCAACATGCTGACCCAGCTCAAGCTGGTGATCGCCGGGTTGAAGGCGCAAAGCCTCTAAAACCGCTTGCGGTTCCGCGCAGCCTGATTAGTCTCCATCGAAACGATGGAGACTATGATGACTCTTGTGCGGATCGCGATGGCGGCTGGTTTGGCTTTAGGTCTGATGGGCGCGGCGCCGGTCACGCAGCAGGGTTCGCCCGGCAAGCCGTCGCCGCAGGAGGTGCTGGACGCCGCGCCCGCCTCCGCCTGGGCGCAGATTCCGGCTGACGATCTGGTGGTGATGAAACTTGCCGACGGCGCGCAGGTCGTCTATCAACTGGCGCCGCAATTCGCCCCGGTGCATGTCGCCAATATCCGGCAACTGGTGCGCTCCGGCTATTTCGACGGCGCCTCCCTCCTGCGCGTTCAGGACAATTACGTCACCCAATGGGGGCGCCCCGACGAGGATACGACCAAACCCGTCGGCATTGTCGCGCGCCCGCCTGCCGAGTACGAGACGCCCGCCAAGACCCTGAAGGCCGAAGGGCTGCATTTCTACCGCCTGCCCTGGCGCGACGCCTACGCGAAAAAAGTCGGCTTCATCAAGTCCTGGCCGGTGGCCAGCGACGGGCGCGATGACTGGCTGGTCCATTGCTACGGCATGATCGGCGTCGCGCGCGACGTGCCGCCCGACACCGGCGACGGCACGCAGCTCTATACGATTATCGGCCATGCGCCGCGTCATCTCGATCGCAATCTGGCCGTGGTCGGGCGGGTCGTTTCCGGTATGGAGGCGCTCAGCGCCCGCCCGCGCGGCGCGGAGGAACTGGGCTTTTACAAGGACGCGTCCCAGCGCGTGAAGATCGTCTCTGCGCGCATGGCCAGCGACCTGCCCGCCGATCAGCGACCGGCCTTTCAGGTGCTGGACAGCGATCAGCTGACCTATGACGCCTGGGTCAGGGCGCGCGCCAGCCGCTCCGGCGGTTTCTTCGTGCGGCCCGCCGACGCGCTCGATCTGTGCAATGCCCTGCCGCCGGTCCGTCCTGCCGTCTGAACCCTGACGGGCGAATCAAAAACTTGAATCTTGCGCGCGCAAAGACCATAAGGCGCTGATGAACGCGCACAGCAAGCCCGCCCTGAAAAAGCTGCATATCAAGACCTATGGCTGTCAGATGAATGTCTATGACAGCGAACGGATGCTCGACCTGTTGCGTCCGCTTGGCTACGAGGTCGCGGACCGGCCCGAAGGCGCGGACCTTGTGCTGCTCAATACCTGCCATATCCGCGAAAAAGCCGCCGAAAAGGTCTATTCCGAGATCGGGCGGCTGAAGGAATTGCGCGAGGAAAAGATCGCGGCGGGCGAAGGCCGCATGACCATCGCCGTCGCCGGTTGCGTGGCGCAGGCCGAGGGGCAGGAGATCATGAATCGCGCCCCTGCGGTCGATCTGGTCGTCGGTCCGCAAGCCTATCATCAGTTGCCGGAACTGATCGCGCGCACGACGCGGGCGAAGGGCGAACGTCTGGCCGCCGAGTTCGCGCCCGACGCCAAGTTCGACGCCCTGCCGCAGGACCGCGAAGTGACAGGGCCGACCGCCTTCCTCACTGTGCAGGAAGGCTGCGACAAGTTCTGCACCTTCTGCGTTGTGCCTTATACGCGCGGCGCCGAATGGTCGCGCCCCGTCGCCGCCATTGTCGACGAAGCGCGCCGTCTGGCCGACAAGGGGGTGCGCGAACTGACCCTGCTGGGCCAGAACGTCAACGCCTATAATGGCGCGGACGCTTCGGGCGCGGAATCGACTCTGGCGAAGCTGATGTACGCCCTGGCCGAAATTCCGGGCATCGACCGGCTGCGCTACACCACCTCGCACCCGAACGATATGGGCGATGATCTGATCGAGGCGCACCGCGATCTGCCCGCCGTTATGCCCTATCTGCACCTGCCCGTGCAGTCGGGCTCGGACAGGATATTGCGCGCCATGAACCGCAAGCACGGGCGGCAAAGCTATATCGACCTGATCGCGAAGATCCGCGAGGCGCGTCCGGACCTGGCCTTAAGCGGCGACTTCATCGTCGGCTTCCCCGGCGAGACGGACAAGGATTTCGAGGACACGATGGACCTGATCCGTCAGGTGCGTTACGCGGCGTCCTTCTCGTTCAAATATTCGCCGCGCCCCGGCACGCCCGCCGCCGCCATGCCGGGTCAGGTCAGCGACGCGGTCATGGATGCGCGTTTGCAGGCGCTGCAAACCCTGATCCTTGAGCAGCAGCGCGATTTCAAATCGGCTCTGGTCGGTCAGACGCTCGACGTCTTGTTTGAAAAGCCGGGCCGCCGCGACGGTCAGGCTATCGGGCGCTCGCCCTATCTGCAATCGGTCTTCGTCGAAAACGCCGCGCACCTGCTGGGCCAGATCGTCCCGGTGCGCATCGAGGCGGTCGGCCCGAACAGCCTGCAAGGCGCGCTGATCTGATGGCGGCGAAGGACGACTTTATCGACCTCTCGACCGACGCCGTTCTGGCCGTGTCCGGTCCGGCGCAGCGCTATCTGGCCCTGATCGAAAGCGCCTTTTCGGTGCTGGTCGAAACCCCCGGCAATGGCCTGAAAATCTCCGGCGATGCGCGCAATCGCCATAAGGCTCTGGCCGTGATCCGCGCCCTGATCGAGCGCTACGACACCGGCGTCGAGGTCGGCGAGGACGATGTGCGCCGCCTGATCCAGCATCCGTCAACGCCGCTCGCCGACAAGCCGCAGCATCGCGCCGCGGCGGGCCACGACGCGCTCAACGCGGTGGTCATGGGGCGCAGAGGCGCCATCGTGGCGAAAACCCCTGGTCAGGCCGCCTATCTCGACGCCCTGCGCCGCTACGATCTGGTCTTCGGCCTCGGTCCCGCTGGTTCCGGCAAGACCTTTCTGGCCGTGGCGCATGGCGTGTCGCTGCTGCTGAAAGGGGCGGTGGATCGCCTGATCATCACCCGTCCGGCGGTCGAGGCGGGTGAGCGGCTGGGCTTCCTGCCCGGCGACCTGAACGAGAAGATCGACCCCTATCTGACGCCGATCTGGCAGGCGCTCGACGACATTCTGGGGCCGCAGGTTCTGGCCAAAAAACGCGAAAGCCGCGAGATCGAGGTCGCGCCTCTGGCCTATATGCGCGGGCGCACCCTGTCCTATGCTTACGTCATCATCGACGAGGCGCAGAACACGACGCGCATGCAGATGAAGATGATCCTGACCCGGCTTGGCGAAGGCTCGAAAATGGTCGTGACCGGCGATCCGTCGCAGATCGACCTGCCGCATCGCGGCGAGTCGGGCCTTGTCCACGCCGTGCATCTGCTCGACCGCGTGCAGGGCGTCGGCATGTCGGAACTGACTGCCGAGGACATTGTGCGTCACGAGCTGGTGGCGCGCATCGTCCGCGCCTATGATAATGAGTTCAAATGAAGCATAGCAAAAATGTCCTTTTGCTCTGCGCCAGCGCCCGACCGGGCGTCGGCGACCGTTCGCCGCACCCGCGTAGACGTCGAACAATAGTGAGACTGTCGTGAGCGATAAAATGGAACATCTGATTGATATCGAAATCGAGGACGAACGCTGGCTGGAGGCGCTGCCGGAGGCGCAAAGCCTTGTCGAAGCCGGTGTGACCGCGGCGCTGAACGCGGTCGAGATCGACGGTCAGGCCGATGTGGTCGTGCTTCTGTGCGACGACGCCGAGATGCGCGCGCTCAACAAGGAACACCGCGCCAAGGACAAGGCGACCAATGTGCTGAGCTTCCCGGCGCCGAAATCGATGCAGAAGATCGCCCCCGGCATGACGCATCTGGGCGACATCGCGCTGGGGTTCGAGACCTGCGTACGCGAGGCGGTCGAGCAGGGCAAGAGCCTGAAAAATCATGTTTTGCATTTAAGCGTGCATGGCGCTTTGCATTTATTGGGTTATGATCATATCCGCGACGACGAGGCCGAGGAGATGGAGGCTTTGGAGCGCGATATTCTCAAAGGACTGAACGTCCCCGACCCTTACGCCGCAAACGACGATCATGCCTGACCCGGAACCGCCGCAGAAAAAAAGCTTGTTCACCTTTCTTGGCCTCGGCGCCAAGCCGACGCATGGCAATGACCGCAATGAAGGCGAAGGCCACAGCGACGGCGATCTGATCCGCCACGCCCGCGCCTTTCAGACCCTGACCGTGGCTGACGTCATGACGCCGCGCGTCGATATTGTCGGCGTCGAACTCGCCTCGCCGCTCGCCGATGTGGTGCGGCTGTTCGTCGACAGCGAACATTCGCGCCTGCCCATCTATCGCGAGACGCTCGACGATCCGGTCGGCGTCATCCATATGAAGGACGTGCTGCGCATCCTCAGCCCGGACATGCCGGTCGATAACTGGCCAGCCTTCAACTGGAACGAGCCGGTGCTGCACCGTCTGCGCCGCGAAGTGCTGTATGTGCCGACCTCGATGACCACGGCGGAGCTTTTGCTGCGCATGCAGGCGCGCCGCATCCATATGGCGCTGGTCATCGACGAGTTCGGCGGCACGGACGGTCTGGTGACGCTGGAAGACCTGCTCGAAGCCGTGGTCGGCGATATCGAGGACGAATATGACGAGGCCGAGCTGGAGGAATATCGCGAACTGCCGAACGGCCAGATCGAGGCGGGCGGGCGTATGGAGCTGAGCGATCTCGAAGCTAAGCTCGGCCTCAGCCTCTATCCGGAAGACACCGAAGAAGAAATCGACACCCTGGCCGGTCTGGTCGCCGTGCTGGCCGGGCGCGTGCCGCAGCGCGGCGAGGTCATTCCCTATCCGGCGAAGGGCCTCGATATCGAGGTGGTGGACGCCGATGCGCGCCGCATCAACAAGCTGCGCCTGCACCGGCGCGGTCCTGCCGATCAGAACGCCCTGCCGGACATGACCGCCGCCGATGACTAAAAGCTGGCTGGCTATGCTGCGGCGTCAAAACTGGCTGGCGCCGACGCGCGCATGGCTGGGCAATGTCCATCGGCGCCCGCGTATGCTGGCGGGTCTGGCCGGGCTGATCCTTGCGCTGGCGCAGCCGCCCTTTTCCTTCCTTCCGGGCCTGCTCGGCTATCCGTTGCTGTTATGGACGCTGGAGCAGGAGCTTGGCCCCTACCCGAAGCGCACCGCCTTCTTCATGGGCTGGCTGGCCGGATTCTTCTATTTCCTCGTCGGCTGTTTCTGGGTCGCCGAGGCGTTTCTGGTCGACGCGGCCACCTATGGCTGGATGGCGCCGTTCGCGGTCATGCTGCTGCCCGCCGGAGTCGGCCTGTTCTGGGGCGCGTTTGGCGTGGTCTACAGCCGGTTCCGGCCTACGGGCGTCAAGCGTTTCGTCTTCTTCGCCTGCGCCTTCACCACATTTGAATATCTGCGCGGCATGGTCCTGTCCGGCTTTCCATGGGATCCGGCGGGTTCGACCTGGCGCGCGGGCGATCCGATGTCGCAGATGGCCGCCTGGGTTGGCGTCTATGGCCTCGGTTTTCTGACCGTGCTGATCTTTTCCAGCCTCGGCGTCGTGCGACGCAGAGGCGGGATCAGGGGCTATGCGTCCGTTATTTTCGGCGCGCTGGTCTTTATCGCCTGCTTCACGCTGGGCGAGGTCCGTCTGCGCACGACGCCGGTGAGGTTCAGCGATTTTACGGTGCGCGTCGTGCAGCCGAATATCGGTCAGGCGGCCAAATGGGACGCCGACAATTTCGGCGACCTGTTCGATTCCTATGTGAGCATGAGCAAGGCGCCCCCCGCGCCCGGCCGCAAGGCGCCCGACCTGATCGTCTGGCCCGAAGGCGCATTGCCCTTCCCCGTCGAGACGGTGTTCTCGACCGACGCCTGGACCGCGCCGGTCATGGCGAACCTGTTACGTGAGAACCAGTCGCTGATCGTCGGATTCAGCCGTCGCGACGTCACGCCGCAGAACAGGGCGGTGTGGCGTAATTCGCTGCTGGTTCTGACGCGCCATCAGGGCCAGACCGTAATCGAAGGCGCCTACAATAAGTTCAAACTGGTGCCGTTCGGCGAGTTCACGCCGTTTGAAAGCGTTTTGAAGCCATTGGGCATTGAGGCCCTGACCCATTTCGACGACAGCTTCACCCGCGGCGCGCGCACACAGCCGATGAGCGTCGGCGCCATACCGCGCTTTCTGCCGCTGATCTGTTATGAGGGCATTTTCCCCAGCCTCGATCAGCGCCTGTATCGCAGCAATGGCGACAAAATGCGGCCTCTATGGATCGTTAATATCTCCAATGACGCCTGGTTCGGTCCGACCAGCGGCCCCAGACAACACCTCAACCTGGCCAGTTATCGCGCAATAGAAGAAGGTCTGCCGATGATAAGGTCAACTCCGACGGGAATATCTGTTCTTGTAGATCCCCTCGGACGTGTGGTCAAAGGCAGCGAAATCAACCTCGACCAGCGTGGTTATAGAGATATAAGATTGCCGA
>DATMTF010000346.1:0-3579 GCA_035565015.1 Asticcacaulis sp.
TATTTTTCAGGTCTTTGCAAAAATCCGCTCGTATAACTTCCCGTTAAGGCGGCGGATAAAGTAAAAAATTTCATGTTAGCGTTATCTATAGCAGTTTTATTCTAACAATAGAGCAAATTTCCCACGCCCCTCATACAGGGGCGTCAGTTGCGGCGAAACTGCGGCGCGTCCTGTTTGCAAAAAAGACCGGCGTTTCCGCCAGTCTTTGATGATTTCGAGATGGAACAGGATCAGGGTTTTTGAGACGCGTTTAACCGATCTTCTGCGCCAGACGCTCCTGCCCTTCACGGATCAGTTGCGCGGCGGCTTCCGGTTCGACCCAGCCGATGACATTGGTTGTCTTGCCCTTTTCCAGATCCTTGTAGTGCGCAAAGAAGTGCGTGATCTGCTCGATCAGGATCTGCGGCATCTGACGATAGCTGGCGACATTGGTGTAGTAGGGGTGCAACTTGTCCACCGGCACGGCCAGAATCTTTTCGTCCCGGCCCGCCTCGTCCTCCATCACCAGAGCGCCGATCGGGCGGCAGCGGATGACGACGCCCGGATAGACAGGCGTCGGGCCGACCACCATCACGTCGCACGGATCGCCATCATCGGCCAGGGTGTGCGGGATGAAGCCGTAATTGCCCGGATAGAACATCGAGGTGTACAGGAAGCGGTCGACGAACAGAGCGCCGGAATCCTTGTCCATTTCGTATTTCACGGGCATGCCGCCCTGCGGAATCTCGATGACGGCGTGGATATCCCAGGGGGCGTTGGGACCGACAGAAATTTTATCGATATTCATGATCTTTTTCGAGTTTTAACGACAAGTTGGCGGTTGTCATAAGGGCTCGCCGCCCTTCGCACAAGCGAGAATGGACGCCCATGGTCAATCTTTATGACGATTTCCAACGCGCCTGTCGCATAAAGCCGCGCGAACAGTTAGAATCGTCCGACGATTCTCGCCATCCTTCGTGAGGCTCCATGACCGCTCTCAGCGCCCTGTTCACCAACCTCCTGCGCAGTCCGCTGGATTTGCTGGCCTTCACTGTCTTCGTCATCTGCTGGCTCGGTTACGAGACCATCGTGCGCATGCTGTCGAAAAAAGCCGGCCTGATCGTCAAGGATCTGAGCGTCGTGCGCCAGACCTGGATGAACGAAATGGTCATCCGTGGCTTTAAACTTTACGATTCCAATCTGATGGCGCACGCCGTCAACTCCGCGACCAACTTCTCTTCGGCCAACCTCCTGCTGATTGCGGCGGTGGCGGGCGTACTGTTCGGCGGCCAGATTCCCATGCAGTCGGCGCAGGCGCTCGGCATCGACGTCTCGTCCCCGCATATTTTGCAATTCAAGCTGGCCCTGGTGCTGATCTGCCTGACGCGCGGCCTGTTGAACTTCATCTGGTCGCTACGCCAGATGAATTACTGCGCCGCCGCCTTCGGCTCTCTGCCTGACAATATGGACCCGGAGACGGCGCGCGATTTCGGCGAGGCTATGGGCGACATTATCGAGCCGGCCATGTCCAATTTTTCGCAGGGCGTGCGCAGTTATTATTTCTCGCTGGCGGCGGGCGCCTGGTTGTTCGGGCCGCTGGCCCTGATCCTGGCCAGCATTGGCGCAGTCGCTCTGCTCGGCTGGCGACAGTCGCGGTCGCGCGCGGCAAAGGGCCTGCGTCGTCTGCGCGAACTCCTGGAGGCGCATCCCTATCCGACGCCAACCCGACCGATCCAGTCCAGCGATGCGAAACCCGTCGATAATGCGCTGCAAAATTAAGAACGCGCGTTCTTGATCGTACTTTTCACAGCCAAAGCTATATAATTAGCGCGATTGTAACGATACGTGATCGCATCTGTGACATTTTGCGCTTGAGTTATTTTGCGCCGCAGCGTAGTTTCAACCTGTTCGACGCCCATGGCGTCGATGCCCTTCCTGGGCGTTTCCTCCCTGTAAACTTTAGCCGCGCCGAGTGCGCGGCTTTTTTTTGCGCGTTTTCAGCCGCCAAAGTCCCTCAGACTCGCGGTCAACGCAGCGAACACGGCCTGCAACCGGGCCGCGTCCGCATTCAGACGTAAAGAGGACTCGTCCATATAGATGGCGCGATGAATCTCGATCTGCAATGCGTCCATGCCCGCAGAAGGCCGGCCATAATGCTCGACGATATAACCGCCCGCGAACGGTTTGTTGACGCCGACACGCAGGCCCTTCGCCTCGAAAAAGCGCTTCACATGCCGCACCAGGCCGGGGGTGCAACTGGCGCCGTGCCGGTCGCCCAGCACGATGTCGGGGCGCGGCGCCTCGCCGAGATAGCTCAGCGCCATGCCGGGCATGGAGTGCCAGTCGATCAGGATGGCGTTGCGCCCCTGCTGACGCGCCGCCTCGCGCGCCCGGAGCAGGACGGTCAGCAGAGCCTCATGATACGGGCGATGGATCAGGTCGAGGCGCTGATTGACCTCGTCCATGTCGAGCGGCTGGCGGTAAATGTCCTGATCGGCGCTCAGACGGCGCGCAATCACGCCATAACCGGCCTTGACGCGCGCGCTCAAAGACAGGGCGGATTTTGGCAACTCCCCCCGGATCAGCCGGGCGTCCAACTCCAGCGGATGCCGGTTCACGTCGCAAAAGGCGCGCGCATAATGGGCGATGACGGCATGTACGCCCTGCGCTTCCGGCGCCACCAACGCGTCCACCCAGGCGTCCTCACTGCCGCGCAAGGCGTCCGGCGACAGGCAAGAGGCAGCGACGAAGCTGTCCGGATAGATGCGCCCCGAATGCGGCAGGCTGTACACCAGCGGACACGGCGCGTCCGGCGCGATCACGGTGACCGCGTCGTCGGGCCTGTGGACGGCCTGCCAGGGCCTTACCGTAGAGGACTGGGGAGAAAGCGTATTCATTAGAACTTTAGTAGGACATTCCTGCCACGTCTTCATCCCTAATTTACACTCCAGCGGCAAACATGATGACAAACCTCGCCGCAGGTATAAACTATAAGCTTTCCGGGGCCGTTCATGTCCGATCCGATGAAGAAGATTCTGCTCGCCGAAGATGAGGATTCCGTGCGCAGTTTTCTGTCGCGCGCCCTGCAACGCGCAGGCTATGAGGTGGTGAGCTGCCCCGATGGCGATACGGCCATTTTGGCGCTGGATAACGGGCCTTACGACCTCTTGCTGACCGATATCGTCATGCCCGGCGCCGACGGCATCGAAGTCGCCAAGCGCGCCGCCGAACGTCAGCCGGAATTGAAGATCATGTTCATCACCGGCTTCGCCGCCGTCGCGCTCAACGCCAAAAAGGCGTCGCCGACCGCCAAGGTGCTGGAAAAGCCGGTGCATTTACGCGAAATCGTCACCGAGGTCGAACGCCTGATCGCGGCCTGACCCCGCTGCGCGTTCCAGGGCGTAGATGCATTTTGCTTGCTCTAACGCTTCGCTTCTTGAGAGCGGGCGCGAAATCGTCACCGAGGTCGAACGCCTGATCGCAGCCTGAGGCGCGCGCGGGCTTTCTGAACAGACTCAGATAATAACGCCGCCGCGCTGGGCAAACGCGGCGGCGTTGCGCGTTCGGACGCTAGCGCTTACCAGATGCGGACGCGATTTT
>DATMTF010000347.1:0-18078 GCA_035565015.1 Asticcacaulis sp.
CTTCGCCCGCATAGGTTTCCGGGTTCCAGCGGAACGACCAGCCGTCGCCGAACGCCACCTGCGGCCCGCCATGCACGATAAAGGCGACCGGATAGGTCTTGCCCGCCTGATAATTGGCGGGCTTCATCACATAGCCATAGACGTCCTCATCGTTCCAGCCCTTGAACTTGAACTGCTGGTAATCGCCTTCGGCCAGCGTATCGAGAACGCTGTCGAAAGCGGTGAGGTTCTTCGCGCCGTCATCGACATAGGCCGCCTTGTTCGCCGCCAGATAGAGCGTGTTTGGACGTTTCAGGCTGTTCTTGAGGAAGACGAGGCCCTGCGGCGTCTCCTCATAGGCGACCATATCTCCGTCCTTTGAGAGCTGGGTGATCTTACCCGTCTTGACCTCGACGCGGAACAGCAGGTGCTTGCCGTGGTCATCGGAATCGACCAGCAGGCTCTTGCCGTCCTTCGCCCATTGCAATCCGGCGACCGTATGGTCCCAGTCCGACGCCAGCGGGATGGTCTTGCCGCTGCTGAGATCGCGCAGCATGAGGTCGAAGCGGTCGGACTCGAAGCCGGGCCGCTTCTGCGCGGTATAGGCCAGGGTCTTGCCGTCGGGCGAGACGCGCGGCGCCGCGTCCCATGCCGGATTGGCGGCTGTCAGATCGGTCAGCGCCCCGCCGGTGACAGGGACGCTGTAAATATCGAAATTGGTGCTCCACGGCTCGGTCTTTTCGGCCAGTCGCGCCGACATATAAACGGTCCGCGAGTCGGGCGAAATGAAGAAGTCGCCCTCGTCACCGAACGGTTTGGACGGGACGTCGCCATCGAAGCCGTCGGTCAGAGCGACCGGAGCGCCACCGGACAGAGCCTGATAGAACAGGTGGTTGCGCGTGCCGTCCGCCCATGTGTCCCAGTGGCGCACGAACAGCTTGTCATAGACCATGCCGGTCGCCTTATCGGCCTTGCGCGCCGCCTGCTTCTGAACCGTGCAGGCGATCTCATCGCCTTTGCACTCCGGGAAAACCGACAGGGACAATACGATCCCCTTGCCGTCCGGCGTCAGGCGATAGGCGGAGACGTCGAGCGGCAGGTCGGTCACCTGAGTCGCCGTCGCGCCGGTCAGGTCGGTCTTCCAAATTTGCGACGAGCCGCCGCGCGAGGACAGGAAATAGATGGTCGTGCCGTCCGGGCTCCATTGCGCGTCGCCCGCGCCGCCCTCGCTGGCCGCCAGCTTAATCTCCGGCGTGTCAGGCGTCTTCAGATCCTTGAGCCATAAAGAGGTCACCCCCTTGTTCGCCGCCACATCGGTGGCGCGCACGTCGATGACGATATAGCGTCCGCTGGGATCGACCTTCATGCCGTTGATGCGGTCCAGCCCCACCATCTGCTGATAGGTGAAAGGCGCCTTGTCCTGAGCGTGGGCGGCGCCCAGCGCCAGAAGCGACGCCGAGGCGGCGAGCAAAAGCGAAGTAACCGTGCGGCGCATGTCAAACCTGTCTCAGTCGATACGATGCGTCAGTTAAAGCCCTCTTCGTCGCGCTTGTCGAGCCTTTAGGCCGCCATCTGACGCGACAGGAACCGCGCCAGATTGTTCAGCGCCTGTCGCGCCTGCGCATCGGCCTTGGCGTGGATCAACGGCGCCGTCATACGCGCCATCAGGCTGTGCGGCGTGATCTCGATGCGATGCGTCAGATACGTTCCGGTCTCGGTTCCCACCAGACGAAAATCGACGATCACCTGCATCGACTTGTCAAAATAGCGGCAGGTCAGCCGGTACGGCGCGTCGTGACTGAGGATCACCCCGTCCATCAGGTGGTGCTTGCCGCCTTCGCAATGGGCGTAGCGCAGTCGGTCGCCCGCCATATTCGCACCCGGACCGATCTTGGCCAGCCCTTCGCAATGGGCATGCCATTGCGGCAGACGTTCAAAATCATCGAGCAGGGCGAACACCGCCTCAGGCGACGCCGCCAAATCTGTACTGTGTTCGCAAACTATGGTCATGGTAAGCTGCCGGACTCGTTACGATAATGGGGACCAGCATGTCGCCGGCGCCCGCAAAGGATCAATACGGTTCATGAGCCAGCCTCCATCTCCGGCGCAACGCGGCCTGTTCGACCTCTATGTGCTGCGCTATCTGCGCCAGAAGCCGCAACTGCCGATCGCGGCTCTGATCGGCGCTTTTGTGGCGGTCGCGGTCGTCGGCGTAACGCCTCTCCGGATGGCCACGGCGCTGCTGATCGGCTGGAACGTCACCACCCTGCTTTATCTCGGCTTTGCGCTCTATGCGATGTTCACCGCCGAACACGACCGGCTGACGCGCACCGCGCACCTTTATGACGATGGCGAGGGCGTGATCCTGCTGGTCTCCGTGCTGGCCGCCGCGCTCAGCTTCGCCGCCATCGTGTTCGAACTGGCCTCGACCCAGCACGCCACCGGCCTGATGAAGGCGGTGCATGTCGGGCTGGCGGCCCTGACCCTTCTGACCTCGTGGGCCTTTATCCACACGGCCTTCGCCTTTCACTACGCGCACGGCTATTATCTGCGCCATAATGACAAGACGCCATGCCTGATCTTCCCCGGCAAGGACGCGCCGCACTATACGGATTTTCTGTACTTTTCCTTCATTATCGGCACATCGGGCCAGACCGCCGACGTGTCCTTCGCCAGCACGCGGATGCGCCGCACCGGCCTGATTCACTGCGTGATCGCCTATTTGTTCAATGCGACCGTGCTGGCCCTGATGATCAATATTTCCGCCTCACTGCTGTAACCTTTGCGAAAAGATCATCGTAGTAGGCTGTGAACGACGCAAAAGGCGGGCGAACATGGCGATCAGCGGCGACTATCCCCATCCGGTGCAGATCAACGGCTTTACCTGCAAGAATTGTACGGATGTCGATTACGCGAAGAAGCACATCGACCCGGCGCATCCCAGATCCGGCCCTTACGGCGTCAACGCCGCCTCGGATCCCTCGCAGAAGACAGCTCTCGACCCGGCGACCGCCACCACCGTGCAACTGACGGCTGCGGGCCGGCTTGTCGACCTGCGCGCGTAAAAAAGCCGCGCCCCTTTGTGACGAAAGGGCGCGGCGATCAGGCTTGGCTCGAAAAAGATATGCGAAATTAGAACTTTTTGCTGACCGAGATCAGCGCCGATTGCGACTTCTGGCTGTGCGAGCCGAAGGTTCCGCGATACTGGGCGCCAAGATCGAAGCCGCCCACCTCTGCGGTCAGACCGACACCCGCCAGTACGCCGGGGCTCTCCACATCGCCCATCGCCGTGGTGAATGGCTGGGCGGTGTTGTTGAGCAACTGACCGCGCAGGTCGCCTTCGTCGCCGCTCAGAACGCCCTCGTAACCAATCACGCCATTGACGCGCACAGTGGGCGCGATCTGACCGACCGCCTGTAATTCGACGGCGCCATTGGTCGAATTGACCTTGCGGTCCTTAAAGCCGACTGCGGCGATCGTGCCGAACTCGTCAAAGCCCTGCATGGTGGCCGCGACATAGGACAGGCGCGCCAGCGGCGTGATCGTCCAGTCGCCGAGCCTGTGGTCGATGCCCGCCTGCAAGGCCGCCGAATAGGCGCTGGTCCCGATATGGGTGCGACCATTGGTGTAGGGGCCGAACAGGGTTTCGCGCTGATAGTTGGAATAGCTGCCCGCGCCGACGCCCGCCGAGGCGGTGACGAACACCGGCCCGGAGCGCCAGTCATAGGCGGCGTCAACACTGATGTCGAGCGTGCGCGCCTTGATCATGAAGCCCTTGGTGTCACCGCTGACCACCGTGCCGCCAAAACCTAGGCTGGAGCTGGCGTTTAACGGGCGCATAAAGCCCGCGCGCATCCCGGCCTGTTGATAGTCATAGGCCTTGGCGTCAGTGGTGACCATATCGCCGCCGATCATGTCCTGCACGCTGACCGAGCGGTCGCGCTGGCCGTCATTGCCGACGACCTGCGCGAAATAACCGCCGTCACGCGCTGCATGCAGCAGATTGGTCATGTCGTTGGCCGTCGTGCGGCGGGTCTCATAGCTTTCATCCGCGAACAGGCCGACACCGGAGGTCAGGGCGGGCGTGTAGAGATACTGCGCGGTCAGGGCGGCGATCAGCTTATGTCCGCCCGCAGTCGGATGCACGCCGTCCCAGAACAGATAGCCGTTCTGTGTCGCCGCCGTGCCGGTCACGCAGGCCGCGACCGAGATACAGGCGTGGGTGACGTCGCTGAAGCCATAGGCGGTCGGATTGGCCTCGATGGTCTGCAAGGCCGAGAAGATATCGACCTCGACGATATTGCTGCCCGTCGCTGAACCTGCGACCTGCAACAGACCCGCATGCAGGGCGGCGTTGAAGGTCTCGCCCGAATAGCTGGACAGGGCTGAGGCGCTGGCATTGGTGTTGAACTGCGGCGTGGCGCCGAGATCGGGCAGGTTCATGACCAGAATAGTCTTGGCGCCCGCGCCGGCCAGCATGCCCGTCTCAGTGGCGACATAGCCCGCCGCCGTCTGGGCGGCGCCGGTCATATAGGCCTGTGCGGTCGAAGGATTGGATGCCGCCGTCGGCAGGGCCTGGAACAGGTCGTTGGCGCCCGCCCACAGGCTGGCGACGTCTCCGGCGCCAAACTTGCCGCCTTTGGTCACAAAAGCCTGAATTTGCTGATAGCTGGACGGGATGGCGCCGTTGCTATTGGCCGCATTGTCGGCGCGCGCCCCGCCCCAGGCGAAGTTGATGCTGCCGGAATTGACGCCCGCCGCCGGAGTGAAATAGCCGAGCATGGTTCCCGACAGATATTCCGCCCAGGTCTTGTCATTGGTGAAGCGGTGATTGTACGGCGCCGGCGGCTGGCCGGTGGCGGTATAAAGATTGCCATTGTCGGTCAGACTGTCGCCGAAGCTGACCAGGCGGTCATACGACTGTGCGCTGGCCCCGGCGGCGAACGCAAAAAGGGCGGTGGACGCCAGCAGCGTCAGGCAAAAAGCTTTCTTCATGGCTACCCTGTTGAATTTTATCGTTTCGGCGGCCCACTCAGAGTTGACCTTTCCGTCAACGGAAACCATCCGCCTTTTACCCGCATTTGGCAAGATTGCCGTTGGGTAAGCCTGCGCCTTTTTTTGACGCCTCTGTTACATTTCTGTCTCAGGTGGTTTTACGCCGCCGCGTCGCTGCCCGGCAGGATGGCCAGCATGAAAAAGAACTGCTCGATGCTGGCGGCGACTTCGCGGAACTTGTCGATGCTGACCGGCTTGACGACATAGGCGTTGGCGTGGCGGTCATAGGCGCGCGCCACGTCGCTCTGCGCTTCGGATGAGGACAACACTACCACCGGTATCGTCTTGAGCGTCTCGTCGTCCTTGATAGCGCGCAGCACATCCTGTCCGCTGACCCCCGGCAGGTTGAGATCGAGCAGGATAATGTCAGGCAGACGGAATTGCGCATGGGCGCCTTGCCGCCGCAACATGGCCAGCGCCTTCTCGCCCGTGTCGGCCACGGTCAGCCGGTTGTCAATGCGCGCGTCGCGAAAGGCGCGCGCGGTCAAAAGCGCGTCGCCGCGATTGTCCTCGATCAGCATGATCTCAGCGGGCCGGCCTTCGCGGATGAGCAGGTTCATCATGTCAGGCTCCCTGATACGGCGCCGACTCAGGCTCCGGTCGGAGCGCCTTGGCGATGGAGATATGAAAACGGCTGCCCTCGCCCGCTCTGGACTCCACCCAGATGCGACCGCCGTGATTCTCCACGATGCGCTTGCAGACCGCAAGCCCAAGCCCTGTGCCCTTGATCGCTTCCCAGTTATGCAGACGGCGGAACGGCTCGAAAATCTGCTCGATAAAGGTTTCGTCAATGCCAAGTCCGTTATCCGTGACCGAAAATTGCCAGTAAGCTCCGCCTTCGGCAGCGGCGATGTGGATGACGGGCGTCTGGCCCTCCGGCTGGTACTTGATGGCGTTGGCGATCAGGTTCTGGAACAGGCGCATGATCTGCACCGCATTGCCTTGTAGTTTCGGCAGCGGGTCGCTGGTGATTTCCGCGCCGCTGTCGAGAATGAGCTGGCGCAGATTCTCCAGCACATGATTGATCTCGACCTGCATATCGACCTCGCCAATGGTCAGGCCCTCGCGGCCCATGCGGGCGTATTCGAGCAGATCCTGCACCATGTCACGCATCCGCCATGCGGAATCACCGATGATTTTCAGATATTCGCGCCCGTCTTCATCCAGCTTGTCGGCATAGTCGTGCGCGACGATCTGGCTGAAATTCAGCATCATGCGCAAGGGTTCCTGCATGTCGTGCGAGGCGACATAGGCGAAGCGCTCCAGTTCGGTATTGGAGTCGGTCAGCCGTTTGAGCAGCCGCTCGCGCGCCGCCTCGGCCTGTTTGGCGCGGGTGATGTCGCGCAATATGCCCAGATAGTGGGTGCGCCCGCCGAGTTGATAGTCGGATACGGACAGGTCGAGCGGAAACTTGCGTCCGTCCTTGCGCCGCCCGGTCATTTCCCGGCTGAAGGCGCCGGCGCCGAGATAATCCTGCACGAAGCCTTCGTGCTTCTTTTGATCGGGTTCCGGTATCAATATGGCGATGCTGCGTCCCATCACTTCGTCGGCGCTGTAGCCGAACATCTGCGCGCCGGCGGCGTTGAAGCTTTCGATCTGTCCATGTTCGTCAATCGTTACGATGCCGTCCGTGACATTGTCGAGCACGAGGCTGAGCGCGGCGCGGCCCTGTTCCTGACTTTGCTGATAGAGATCGGCCAGCTTGGCGTTGGTTTCGGCCAGTTGGCGCGGACTGGGCAGACGCAGAGCCACCGGTATGCGCACGATCAGCGCAATCAGGGTGGCGATCGAGGCGATGGCGGTCAGCGCCTTGACCACGCCTTCAAAATAGTAATCGGGATGCCAAAGCACCCAGATATTGAGGAGATGGGTGAAGCCGCACAGCAGGATAAAGGCGCCGAACAGAGCGAAAACGCCCTGAAACGGCAGGTCGCGGCGCTTATTGAGAATATAGAGCAGCACCAGCGGAATGCCGAAATAGGCCAGAACGATGCCGGAATCGGACAGGACGTGCAGCCACAGCACGCCCGGTTTCCACAGGAAACAATAGCCGTGCGGCATGAACATATCGCCGCCGCTGTGCTGCGTCATGATCGTCTCCTGCCCGTTCGGCGCCAGTCTTTCCCGATTTTGCCCGCACGGCAAGAGCCAGAGGCGACTTCGGTGCATAATGCGGAAAATGACTTGCGGGGCGCCGAAAAATGGGCGCAAATCATCCTGCGGCAGAACCGGGCGGGATGGATGACACGACTTAACGAACGGGATCGCAGCGCACAGGTGCTGTTGATCGAAGACAATCGCGGCGATGCGGTCTTAACGCGCCGCGCCTTCAAACGGGCGCGCATCGCCAACGACATCACGGTCGCCGAATCGGGCGAAAAGGGGCTGAGCATCCTGCGCCGCGAGGGCCAGTACGCCGACGCGCCGCGCCCGGACATCATCCTGCTCGACCTGAACCTGCCCTATATGCACGGGCGCGATTTTCTCTCGACCGTCAAGGACGACCCAGCCCTGCGCCGCATCCCGGTCATCGTGCTGTCCTCGTCCAGCGCCGACACCGACATCAGCGCCGCCTATGCGCGCCACGCCAATGGCTATATCACCAAACCGGTCAGCAGCGACACCTATGACAATGTCGTCTCGCGCCTCGAATCCTACTGGTTCGAGCTGATGCAATTGCCGCCCGACGAAGCGACTCCGGCGTTTTCCTAAGCGGCCTTGCGAAAGGTCAGGTTATAGCGCAGGACGCCGGTCAGTTCATGCCGCCCGGCTTTCAGCGGCGCGACGCCGTGATAGGCGCGCCGCATCGTCCCGCCCCAGACCACAACGTCGCCGTGGCGCAGCTCCAGCCGCGCCACCTTGTCAGCGCGCCGCAGACCGCCCCACAAAAACGTCACCGGCAGGCCCAGCGACACCGATACGATCGGCGCGGTCTCATCCGGCTCGTCGGCGTCCTGATGCAGCCCCATGCGCGCCCCGACCTCATAACGATTGATCAGGCACGAATCCGGCGCGAAACCGAACCCCGCCTTGTACGCCGCCGCAACCGCCAGATCGCGCAGCCGCTCAGGCATGGCGGGCCAGACCTGACCCGACAGCGGATCGCGCGCTGTGTAACGATAGCCCTTGCGATCGGTCACCCAGCCCAGGGCGCCGCAACTTGTCATGGCCGCCGACATGACCTGCCCGCCCGGCGTCGTCATGCGCCGAAACGGCGCCGCTTCGGCTACCGCCAGGATCGCGTCCAGCAGATCGGACGCAGCCTCCAGCGCAAAGCCGCGCAACAGGCAAAGCCCTTCCGGCGTCGTCTCCGGCAGATCGAACAGCTCAACCTGCATCGCGCTCCTTTTCCAGCAGAGCCGCCTTGCGCGCCACGCCCCAGCGATAGCCGGACAGGCCGCCGTCGCTGCGCACGATGCGGTGGCACGGGATAGCGACGGCCAGCACATTCGCCGCGCAGGCCCCGGCTACGGCGCGCACGGCTCTAGGCGCCTTGAGACGTTGCGCCAGCTCGGCATAGCTCAGCGTTTCGCCGGGGCGCAGGGCGCGCAAGGCCTGCCAGACGCGTTGCTGAAACGCCGTGCCGCGAATGTCGAGCGGCAGGTCCAGCCCCAGCCGCGGCGCCTCGACCAAGGCCACCACCTGCGCGACGCGGGCGTCGAAAGCCGGATCGTCGCCGGTCAGCCGCGCCGCCGGAAACCGGTCCTGCAATGCCTGCGTCAAACCCTCAGGATCATCGCCCAGACTGATGGCGCAAACGCCCTTGTCGCTTTCGGCCACCAGCACGGCGCCGAGACTGGATTGTGCGATGGCGAAGCGGATCGCTTCTCCGGCCCCGCCATCACGGTAACGACTCGCCGTCATGCCCAACCGCGCCGCCGCGCCCTCGTAAAAACGGCTGGCCGAGCCGTATCCGGCGTCATAAATCGCGCCGGTCACTGAGACGTCGCCGTCCAGAGCGGCGCGCATCCGCTTGTCGCGCTGCGCCCGCGCATAGGCCTGCGGCGTCACCCCGGTCTGTGCGCGGAACAGGCGATGAAAATGATAGGGACTAAGGCCCGCCTCGCGCGCCAGATCATCGAGCCGCAGCAAGGCGTCGCTGGCCTCGATCCGGCGACAGGCCTGCGCTATTATCGCCACCGTCCGGACCGCCGGGTCTTCGCCGCGCGGACGACAGCGCAGACAGGCGCGCAAGCCCGCCGCCTCCGCCGCGTCGCAATTGTCGAAGAAGGCGACATTCTCCGGCCTGGGCCGTCGCGACGGACAGGAGGCGCGGCAATAGATTCCTGTGGTTAGGACGCCATAGACAAAGTCGGCGTCCGGCGCGCGGCGCAGCACCGCGTCCCAGCGCGGATCGGTTTCGATGAGGTGTGTGACGGAAGATGTCATGGCGCGCTCCAGATATAGTCCTGCAATCGACATGACGCCAGATTAACGCTGCGCCCGAACCGCCACACTCCGCCGCTTGCGGTCATATTCCGCCGCGCGTCTTTCGCTTCCATATCGCTTTTTTGTGCAAATTTAATTCAGGCAAGTCTATAGACGCCTTGCGTCTTCGCCTCCTCCCTCCGGTTCACGAGCGCCGCCATCCTGTATCGCCTTGCACATGCCTCGTCTTTACGCGCCGTATCGCCGGTCGCGACGGCGCTGCTGATCTTGTTGAGCGCGCCCGCGCTGGCGCAGACTGCGCCCTCCGGGCCCCCAGCACAGACGCCGCAGACTCAGCCGCCGATCGTCAGCGATCAGGCGTTCGACGCCGCCCTGCCCGCGCTCGATGATTCGACGCCACAGCCGACCACGCCGATACAGAACGCGCCTGCGCCCCAAGCCGCAGCGCAATCTGCGGAACCTGCGGCGCAAGCCCCCGCCCTGCCGCCGGTCAGCGCCAGCGACGATCCTGACCTGAACGCGCCCCTGCCGCCTCTGCAAGGTTATGACGTCCAGCCGCAACAAACCGCCGCGCCCGCTGAGGCCGAGCCGGAGATCCGCTACGCCACCGAGATCGACGGTCTGAAACAGGCGGGCGTCGCCAATGAATTCAAGGTGTTGAGTTCGCTCGAAAGCGGCAAGGGCAAGGCCGCCAATGTCGCCATGGTGCGCGCCCGCGCCACCGAGGACGAGGCGCTGATCTTACGCCTTCTGACCTCGCGCGGCTATTTCGACGCCGCCGTCACCACCACATTGAAAGCCGCGCCGGACAGCAACGGCCCCGTTACGGCGAAGCTGGTCGCGGTTCCCGGCCCGCTCTACACGTTCGGCAAGATCAGCATCGACGCCGGTCCGACCCAGCCGCCCGACCTGATCCGCAACGCCCTGCCGCTCACGCAAGGCGAGCCGATTGTCGCCGATACTGTGCTGACCGCCGAGGCCAGCGTCAGCGTCGCCATGCAGGAAAACGGCTATCCATTCGCCAGGGTCGGAACGCGCGACATCGCGCTCGATCCGACCGACGCCACCGGCGATTACAGCCTGCGCGTCGATACCGGCGACCGTTCGCGCTTCGGCGGCTTTCGCAGCGACGGCAAGCTGGCCTTCAGTCCGCAGCACGTCGGCGAGCTGACCCGCTTTTCGCGCGGCGACCTCTACGACAATCGCAAGGTCAACGACCTGCGCGACGCCCTGGTCGCCACCGGCCTGTTCCGCAGCGTCTCGGTCGAACCGGTCGCCAGCGACGAAAAGGCGCCCGACGGGACGTCCTATGTCGATCTGCTTGTGCATCAGCAGGCCGGTCCGGTGCATACTCTGGCCGCGGAGATCGGCTATTCGACCGGCGAAGGCTTCACCGCCACGGGAAGCTGGCAGAACCGCAACAAGTTCCCGCCCGAAGGCGCGTTGATACTGACCGGCGCGCTCGGCACGCAGGAGCAGAGCCTGACCACGACCCTGCGCCGCTCCAACGCCAAAAGGCGCGACCGCACGGCGCAACTGAGCCTGACCGCCAGCCACGACATTTACGATTCTTATGAGGCCTACGCCGCCGGTCTGTCCGGTTCGATCTCGCGCGTCTCGACTCCGCTGTGGCAGAAGGTCTGGACCTGGTCCTACGGCTTCAATCTGGAGGCCAGCCGCGAATCCAACGACCTGAACCACAATGCCGGCACGATCTGGCAGAACTACTACTATCTCGATCTGCCGGTGAAATACGGCTACGACCGCTCCAACGACCTGCTGAATCCGACCACAGGCTACCGTCTGAGCAGCCAGACCACGCCGCAGATTTCGCTGTCGGCGGGCGGCACCAATGTCAGCGAGATTTTCGACGCCAGCTATTATCATCCGGTCGGCGCCAAGCTGGTCATCGCGCTGCGCGGACGCCTGGGGACGCTGATCGGCGGCGGCCTCAATAATGTCGCGCCGTCGCGGCGGCTCTATGCGGGCGGCGGCGGCAGCGTGCGCGGCTACGGCTATCAGGCGCTGGGGCCGGTCGATTCCAGCGGCAATCCGACCGGCGGCCTCAGCCTCGTCGAGGCCAGCATCGAGGCGCGCTACCGCGTCGGCGATATCGGCATTGTGCCGTTTATCGACGCGGGCCAGGCCTATGCCTCGACCACGCCGTCCTTCTCCGACCTGCGCTTTGGCGCCGGGATCGGCGCGCGCCTCTACACCAATTTCGGCCCGATCCGCATCGACGTCGCCACCCCGATCAACCGTCATAAGGGCGATCCGATCGTGGCGCTCTATGTCGGCATCGGCCAGAGCTTCTAGGGGGCGGACATGGCGAAAAAACCCTCTGAGAAAAAGCCTCTGCGGCTGACGGACGATGCACCGCAGACGCCCCTTCCTCAGCCGACGGCCGATCCGGTCACAGAGACTGCGGAAAAGATCGCGCGTAGGGCCGGTTTTCGCCTGGAGGACATAAGCTGGGGCCGCATCTTCCGACGCCTGGCGGTCATTCTTGGCGGCCTCTTGCTGTTGTTGACTGTGTTTCTGGCCGCGCTCAACACACCGCCGGGCCGCCGCCTGCTGGTGCAGTTCGCTACCGGCATCAAGCTCAATTCCGGCCTGCAATTCCAGATCGACCGCATCGACGGTTCGCTGTACGGCAAGATGACCATCCACGGCCTGCGCGTCGTGGACACGAAGGGCGTGTTCATCGAGGCGCCCGTCGTCAATCTTGACTGGCGTCCGTTCGGCTATCTCGACAAGCATGTCGATATCCGCGATCTCGACGCCCCGCGCATCGAGGTGCTGCGCCAACCGGTCCTCAACCCGTCGCAGGAGCCGGAAAAGTCCGGCCCGATCCTGCCCGATCTGCGCATCGACCTGAACCGCGTGCAGGTCGGCGCGCTGGTGCTGGACGAGGCCGTGGCGGGCCAGCCCTACACCTTGCGCTTCGGCGGCGCCGCCCACATCCTGCACCGCCGCGCCCAGGTCTCGCTCGATGCGCTCAGCGACAAGGGCGACCGCCTCAGCCTGCATGTGGACGCTGTTCCTGACGCCAACAAGCTCGATATCGACGCCCACGCCCTGGCCCCGAAGGACGGGGCGGCGGATAAGCTGCTCGGCTTCGGCAAGCCCGTGATCGCTGACCTGACCGGCAAGGGGAGCTGGGCGAACTGGCAAGGGCGCTTCGTCACCCAATATGGCGTCGATCCGCTCAGCGATCTGAACGTCAGCGCGCAGAACGGCGTCTTCCACATCACCGGTGCCGCCCACCCTGACCGCCTCCTCGACGGCGAATCCGCCGTCCTGCTTCAGCCGCAGGTCAATCTTGACGCCACCGCGAAGATGAAGGACCGCGTCTTCGATCTGAACCTGGCTCTGGCGACGCAGGCGCTGGACCTCAAGGCGCTCGGCGTGGTCGATCTCGGCCACAACCGCTTCAAAAAGCTGGAGGCGCATCTGCGGCTGCTGCAACCGCAGGCGCTGGGCAAGGATGTCAGCGCCGACGATCTGCACGCCGATCTGGTCTTCAACGGCGCCTTCGACGCGCCGAAAATCGACTACGACATCGCCGCCAAACGCTTTGGCCTTGGCGCCATCCGTCTGACCGGTCTCGACGCGCAGGGCCACAGCCGCAAGGACGGCGCGGCGCTCATCATTCCGCTCAAGGCACGGCTGGATAGCCTGACCGGCATTAACACGCAGGTCGATCCACTGTTGACGCACCTGAAGCTCGACGGCGAGTTGAGCTTCAATAATGGCAGGATCAGCAGCAAGACGCTGAAACTGCAATCCGACCGCCTCAAGGCGACAGGAACCGTCTCCGGCGATGTCGGCAAGGGCCAGTATGGCGCCGACGCGCAGGCCGCGCTGAATGACTACACCGTGCAGAACATCGCCACCCTGAACGCCAGCACGAAGGTCAGGCTCGCCTATGGCAAGGCCGGACTGAGCGCGTCGGGAACGCTGAACGCGCGCACGACGAAGATTCTCAATGATGGACTCGCCAAAGCGCTGGGCGGCGACGCCACCGTCGGCGGCGGCTACGCCTATGCGGCAAACGGCGCCATTGCGGTGCGCGGCCTGAAGCTGGCAGCGCCGAAACTGACAATGACCGGCGACGGCGGACTGGCGAAGTCCGGCGCGCTGACCTTCAAGGCGAACGCTGAAAGCGTGGATTACGGCCCCGCCGACCTAAGCCTGTCGGGGACGCTCGACCACCCGCAGGGCGTGTTGCACGCCGCCAGGCCGGGACTGGGCGTCGGCGTCGTCAATGTGACGGCCAGTTTTGAAAGCGCTCAGGACGGCTATGCGGTCAAGGCCGAGGGCGGCAGCGATTACGGCCCGTTCGACGCCGACACGCTGATCGTCACGCAAACGCCGCTCAGCATCGACATCCATCACGCCGACTTCGCCGGGATCGGCATGGCGGGCAGGCTGACGCAAAGCGAGGCCGGGCCGTTTGCCGGAACCCTCAACCTGTCGGGCGCCGGGCTGAACGGAACCGCGCAATTAAGCGCCGCCGGTCAGGATCAGGCCGCGACGGTGCATGCCGTCGGCAACCAGTTCACCGTTCCCGGCCCGACGCCGATCCGCATCGGCCGCGCCCTGATCGACGCAACCGTCGTGTTGCGCGATCAGGCTAAAATCGACGCCGACGTGCAGATGGCCAATGTCACCTATAACGACATGACCCTGGCGACCGGGCGCGCCAAAATCGTCCTGATCGGCCAGAATGGAAGCGTGCAGGCCGTCGCTAATGGCGCCAGCGGCGGCGTGCCGGTCAATCTGGCCGCCAATGCGCAACTGGCCCCCAACCTGATCCGCGTCGCGGCGCAGGGCATGGCCAATGGCGTCGCCTTCCACACGCAGGCCCCGGCGCGGCTTGTCAGATCCGGCGAAGACTGGGCGCTGGCGCCCGCCACCGTGGTGATGGACGCCGGCAAGCTCGACGTGGCGGGCCGTTTCGGAGCGGACAAGACGGTGCAGTTGCGCCTGCACGATCTCGATCTGTCGGTCGCCAATCTGTTTCAGGGCGATCTCGGCGTCACGGGAACGGCCAATGGCGCCATCGACCTCAAACAAAATGGCGACAACCTGCCCTATGCGCACGCCACCCTGAAAATCAGCCGCTTCTCGCGCGCCTCCGCAGCCGTCGCCTCGGCGCCGGTCGATATGGAGGTCGAGGCCGGGCTCGATCCGGACGCGCTGGCCAGCCACAATTATGTCCACGCCCTGATCCGTCAGAACGGCGGCGTTATCGGGCGCGTTCAGATCGGCCTGACCCCAGATGGCGGCGCCGACTGGATGAAACGCCTGCTGAACGGCTCCCTGTCGGGCGGCGTGCGCTATAACGGCCCCGCCGCCGTGCCGTTCTCGCTGGCGGGCCTGCCGCGCCAGCAACTGACCGGTGCCGTGGCCCTGGCCGCCGACGTGTCGGGCAAGGTCGCCGATCCGCAACTGAACGGCGTCGTCAAGGCCGACAGCCTGACCTATGACAACGAAACGCTCGGCACGCGCATCACCCAGATCGGCTTAAGCGGTCGCTTCACCTCCAACCGTCTTGAGCTGGACAGCTTCACCGGGCGCGCAGGCGACGGGACGGTCAGCGCCTCAGGCTGGCTCAGTCTGGCGGCGGATCAGCACTTCCCGATGGCGCTGCACGCCGATCTGAAAAACGCCCGTCTCGCGCGTTCCGACGCGATCAATTCGGTGGTGTCCGGCACGTTGGACGTCACCAATGACGCGCAGAACGGGCCGCTGATCAAGGGCGATCTGCGCCTGCCGCAGTTCAAATATCAGGTCGTCAAACAGGGGGCCGCCGAGGTCAATGTTCTGGACGGCGTGCATCGCAAGGGCGAAGACCTGACCCCGCCCGCAACCGATATCGGCGCGCCCAGCCGCTGGAAGCTCGACGTGCGCATCCGCGCCAGCAATCAGGTCTTTGTCTCCGGCATGGGCCTCGATTCGGAATGGTCAGCCAATCTGCGCGTGACCGGAACCAGCGACGATCCGCGCATTGTCGGCGAGATGAAGGCGATCCGCGGCGACTATACGTTCGCAGGCCGCGCCTTCAATCTCGATTCCGGCACGATCACCTTCGACGGCGGCAAGGCGACCAATCCTGAACTCAACATCTCGGCCAGCGCCAATATCTCCGACATCGAAGGCGTGATTACTATCACCGGCACGGCGGAGCGCCCGCAGATCAGCTTCTCCTCAACCCCGTCCCTGCCACAGGATGAAATCCTGTCGCGCATGCTGTTCGGCGAAAGCGTCGCCAACATCTCGCCGACCGAGGCGCTGCAACTGGCCTCTGCGGTCAACGGGCTGAACGGCGGAACCGACTATCTCAACCCGCTCGGCGCATTGCGCAACGCCACCGGCATCGACCGGCTGCGCGTGGTCGGGGCCGACGCAGCGACCGGACGCGGCACATCCATTGCGGCGGGCAAGTATCTGACCAATAACGTCTATGTCGAGATCGTCACCGACACCAAGGGCTTCACCGCCACCCAGTTCCAGATCGCCCTCAGCCGCGCCCTCAGCCTGCTGTCGCAAACCGGCGGCGTGAATGGCACAAGCGTGAGCTTGAGGTATTCGAAGGACTATTAGACGACCCGTTCCAGAATCGACACATAGGACGCCACGGCGCCGCCGCCCATATTGAAGATCATGCCCAGCGACGGATCGGGTAATTGCATCTCGCCCGCCTCTCCGGTCAGTTGTTTGGCGGCGATGACGTGCATCGAAACGCCCGTGGCGCCGACCGGATGCCCCTTGGCCTTCAGTCCGCCCGACATATTGACCGGCAGTATGCCATTGCGCCCCGTGCCGCCGTCGATGACCAGTTCGCGCCCCTTGCCCGGCGCCGCCAGCCCCATGGCCTCGACCGCCAGCAGTTCGGCGATGGTGAAACAGTCATGCACCTCGGCGAAGGCGATATCGCCGACGCCGACGCCCGCCTGCGCATAGGCGGCGTCGAACGCCCGGCGCGGCCCCTCGAACGCAGTCAGATCCTTAGCCGACAAGGGCAACAGGTCGTTGACCTGCTGCGCGGCGCGAAAGCCGACAGCGCGTCGGAAGTCCCGCGCCATATCTTCGCGCACCAGCACCACCGCCGCTGCGCCATCTGACACCAGCGAACAGTCGGTCTTTTTCAGCGGCGCCGCGATGACCGGATTTTTATCCGACGCATAGCGGCAGAAGTCCAGCTCCAGCGCTTTGCGCAGTTGCGCGTAAGGATTATGCACCGCCGCCGCATGGTTCTTGACCGCGATATGCGCCATCGCCTCGCTGGGGTCGCCATATTTCGCCTGATAGGCCATAGCGAATTTGGCGAAGATCTGCGGAAAGCTCAGACCCGCCTCCTCGGCCTGATAGCTGGCGGCGCCAAGGGCGCGCGTCACTTCGGCGCCATCGACCGCCGTCATCTTCTCGGCGCCGACCACCAGAGCGACCTTGACACGTCCGGACGCAATCGCGTCCATCGTCGCATAAAGCGCCGCCGAGCCTGACGCGCAGGCGTTTTCGCAACGCGTCGCCGGTTTGAAGCGCAAGCCCTCGTCCGCGCTCAGAATCATCGACGCGGCAAAGCCGTCCGGGACCATGCCTGCGTTGAAGTGACCGAGCCAGACGGCGTCCACATCCGCGCCGCTAATGCCCGCATCGGCCAGAGCTTCACGCGTCACGGCGTGGATCATCTGCTCGAAGCTGTCCTCCAGACGACCGAACCTGGTATGCCCCCAACCGACAATAACGGATTTCATACACGCGTCTCCATATCCTGTAAAAATGCGTTGATCGCCGCTACGGCTTCCGGCTCGTCCAGCATCGGCGCATGGCCGCGCCCCGGAATCGTCGCCGTCGCCAATCCCGGATGCCGGGTCTGCATCTGCTCCAGCGTGGCGGGCGCCAGCAGGTCGGACAGGGCGCCGCGAATCGCCAGCATCGGAATGACGGCCAAAGCGTCCCACATGCCCCACATATCGGGCGGCGCCGCGCCTTCGGCGGCCTTGAACGGGACGGCGATGTCGGGATCGTAGGCGGGCGCGGGACCATCCGCCGTCTCGCGATACGTCCGGCGCGCAAAGGCCAGCCAGTCAGCCTCGCCATAATCGGGAAAAGCCTGACCGTTGCTGGCGCGGCAGCGTTCCGCCGCCTCGGCCCAGTCGCGCGCCGCTTCAACCTTGCCGGCATAGGCCCCGATGCGCGCCAGACCCGCCGCATCCAGTTCCGGTCCGACATCGTTGAGCGCAAGTCCGATCAGGCCCTGCGGCGCCATCGCGCCCATGATCATGCCCATAATGCCGCCCATTGACGTGCCGACGATCACGCAGCGCGCCAGATTGAGATGTTTGAGCAGGGTGAACACGTCCTGCACATAGACGCCGGGCTGATAATGCATCGGCTCCGGGTCATAATCCGACAGGCCGCGTCCGCGCACATCCGGCGCGATGACGCGATAGCGTGGCGTGAGCCGCGCCGCCAGCGCCTCAAAATCGGCGCTGTTGCGTGTCAGCCCATGCAGGCACAGCACCGGCAAACCTCCGCCGCCGTAATCGCGGGCGTAGAGATTCAGCCGCCCGTCGGCGCTCTTGAAGCGAATATCCTGATACCGGGTCATTTCGGGACTATCCGACCTTCCTGCTGCGCGCAGCC
>DATMTF010000348.1:0-5849 GCA_035565015.1 Asticcacaulis sp.
CTGAAAAAGGGCGACCGCTTCGTGCATGAAAGCTATATCGCCAGCCGCTTCATCGGCCGGATCGAGGATGAGGTGGATGTGGGCGGTCAAGCCGGCATCATCCCCTCCATCGAAGGCTCGGCGATCGCGACGGGCTTCAACACCATCTGGATCGACCGCGAGGATCAGTTCTGGCAGGGCTTCCAGGTTTTGTAAGGGAAAGATGGCGGGCGTTCGCAAACTGGTGATCGTAGGGGGCGGCGCAGCCGGATGGATGAGCGCCGCCGCTTTCGCGCGCGCCCTGGGCGGCCCCGGCCTCTCCGTTACGCTCATCGAGTCCGAGGAGATCGGCACGGTTGGCGTCGGCGAAGCGACGATCCCGACCTTGCTGGATTTCAACGCCTTTCTCGGCGTCGACGAAAACGCCTTCATGCGCGAGACGGCGGCGACCTACAAGCTCGGCATCGAATTCATGAACTGGAGCCGACCGAACAGCCGCTATTTCCACCCGTTCGGCGATTACGGCGTCGAGATGAACGGCGTCGCCTTCACCCACTACTGGCTGCGTTATCTGCGCAGCGGCGGCTCGCCCGATTTCGGCCTGTTCAACGCCCAGACCCTCGCTGCGCGGCAAGGCCGGTTCGGTCGGTTGCAGGAGATCAATCCGAACATCCCGCCGGTCAATTACGCCTTCCATTTCGACGCCGGGCTTTATGGCCGCTTTCTGCGTAAACTCGCCGAAGGCATGGGCGTGACCCGCATCGAAGGCCGCATTGAACGGGCTGAACAGAACGCGCAAAGCGGCGACCTGACCGCCGTCGTCCTCAAGGACGGACGTCGCGTCGAGGGCGATCTTTTTATCGACTGCTCCGGCTTTCGCGGCCTGTTGATTTCCGAGACGCTCAAGGTCGATTTCGTCGACTGGAGCCATTGGCTGCCCTGCAACCGCGCCGCCGCCGTGGCGTGCGACAAGACCGGCCCCGCCCTGCCCTATACGCGCTCCACCGCCCAGGAAGCGGGCTGGCAATGGCGCATTCCGTTACAGCACCGCACCGGCAACGGCTATGTCTTCTGCGACGCCTATCTGTCCAAGGATGAAGCCTGCGCACAGCTTATGCAGCGCCTCGACGGGCCGGTCAGGGGCGATCCGCGCGTCCTGAAATTCACCACCGGCCATCGCAGGCGGATGTGGGTGAACAATGTTGTCGCCATCGGCCTGTCATCCGGCTTTCTGGAGCCGCTGGAATCGACCGCCATTCATCTGGCGCAGGCGGCGATCTTCCGCCTGCTCAAATATTTCCCGAACGGCCCGATCGCGCCGGCCCTGCGCGACGGCTTCAACGCCGAAGTCCTGGCCGAGTACGACAACGTCAAGGACTTCCTGATCGCGCATTACAAGATCACGCACCGCGACGATACGCCCTTCTGGCGCGCCTGCCGCGACATGGCTGTTCCTGACAGCCTGAAAAACCGGCTCGACGTCTTCGCCGCGCGCAACATCACTCAGGTCAAGGCTGAGGAGTTGTTCAAGGAAGCGAGCTGGTTTGCGGTGCTGGCGGGTCAGGGACTTATTCCCGCCAGCTATCACCCCGCCGCCGACCGGATGCCTTCTGACGAATTTCGCTGGCGTATGGACCGCATACGGGATGGCATGCAGGGCCGCGCCGTTGCGATGCCGCCGCACGAGGCTTGGATCGCCTCGCATTGCGCCATGACGCAGCCATGACGCAGCAAAGGTCCGCGTAATTCTGGCCTGTACGCACAATTACGCTTGCAAGCCCGTGCGGCAGCGGATTACATCAGGTATACTTTATATAAATAGCGATGTTTTATTGTAAGCCATCGTGATTCGGAGCCGCGCCATGAGTCTGGTGGTTCAGACCCTTTCAGAACAGATTTTCAGCCTGATCCGCGACCGGATAATCTCCGGCAAGATCCCCGCCGATATGGCGATCCGCCAGGACGCACTGGCCGCCGAGTTCGGCGTCAGCAAGATTCCCTTGCGCGAGGCGCTGGCGCGGCTTGAGCAGGACGGCCTTCTGGTGTCGCAGGCCAATCGCGGCTTCTTCGTGCGTCCTTTGAGCGTCGCCGAGGCCGAGGAGGTCTACGCCCTGCGCCTCAAGCTGGAGCCGGAGGCCGTCGGCATGGCGTCCAGGATGGCGACCGACGCCGACCGTAAGGCGGCGGCGGCGGCGCTGACGGCGCTCGATGCGGCGGCGGCCCACGACAAGGCCGAGGTCGGCAAGCTGAACCGCGCCTTTCACATGTCGCTGATCCGCCCGATCAAGCGCCCGGTCACGCTCCAGATCATCGAGCGCCTGCACATCATCTGCGAGCGCTATGTCGGCAAGCACCTGGAGCCCGCCGGTCGCGACGACCGCGCCCATCATGAGCATCTGGCCATGCTGAACCTGTGGTCCGAGGGCAAGGACAAGGAGGTCGCCGCCATGACGCACGACCATATCTTCTCCACCCTCGCCGACCTGCGGCGTCAGTTCGAGGCCGAAAAAGCGGCATAGGCGATTTCGCCCTCCACGCGTAAAAAAGACCGGAGGCAGTCCCTCCGGTCTTTTTTGTTATTCCCCGGCGCGCTTACGAATCCGGCTGTTCCAGTAGCCGTAGCTGAAATACAGCGCCAGTCCGATCGCCATCCAGATCAGGGTGAAGACCTGGCTCTGAACCGGCAGGCTTGAGAAGATGAAACCGCAGCCGACAATGGCCACAAGACCTGTCAGCCAGTATACCGGCGTCTTGAACGGGCGTTCCAGGTCCGGGCGCCTGCGGCGCAGCACGATCATCGACACGCTCACTGCAACGAAGGCGATCAGCGTGCCGGCATTGGACAGTTCGGCGATCTTCTTCAACGGCACGAAACCGGCGAACGCCGCAACGAAAATCCCGGTCAGCAGGGTGATCAGGGCGGGCGAGCCCTTGGCGTTGACCTTCGCGACGATGGACGGCAAAAGCCCGTCGCGCGCCATGACGAAGAAGATGCGGCTCTGACCGTACATCATGACGAGGATGACCGACGGCAGGGCGACAATGGCCGCGCCGCCGACCAGAGCGGCCATCAGCGGATGGTTCAGGCTGCGCAGCACATGCGGCAGGGGCTCGCCGCTGTTGGCGATCTCCTGAAACGGCGCCGCCCCGACCGCGACGGCCGCCACCAGCATGTAGATGAGCGTCGAAACCAGCATCGAACCGATAATGCCGATGCTCAGGTCGCGGCTGGGATTCTTCGCCTCCTCCGCCGAGGTCGAAACCGCATCAAAGCCGAAGAAGGCGAAGAAGACCACGGCGGTCGCCGCCATGACGCCGTATTTTTCGCCGCCAACCTCGTGGGCCAGGAAACCGAACGGCAGGAAGGGATCGTAATGCCCGGCCCTGATGGCGGGCAGCCCGATGACAATGAAGCCGCCCAGGGCGATGATCTTGATGAAGACGAGGATGATGTTGAGCGTGGCGCTTTCGCGCGCGCCGATCAGCAGCAGTCCCATGACAGCCAGCGACACCAGAACGGCGGGCAGGTTCATAATCCCGCCCGCATAGGGGCCATTGAGCAGGGCCGCGGGCAGATGCAGACCTATGCCGTCCTCCAGCCAGCCGACGAGATGCGCTGACCAGCCGACCGCCACGGTCGAACAGGCCAGGCTGTATTCGAGGATCAGAGCCCAACCGACGATCCAGGCCGGAAGCTCGCCCAGGGCCGAATAGGTGTAGGTGTAGGCCGAACCCGCCTGAGGGATCATGGTCGACATCTCGGTATAGGCCAGGGCCGCGCAGGCGCAGACGACGCCGCAGAGCGCGAAGGCCAGGATGACGCCCGGCCCGGCCAGCCCCGCCCCAACGCCGGTCAGCGTATAGATGCCGGTGCCGATAATGCCGCCAATGCCGAGCGCCATCAGATGCGGCCAGCTCAGCGTCTTGGCCAGAGCCTTGTGTTCATGCGGGGCCTGCCCCAGAGGTTTGAGACGAAAGAGCGCCATGTGGTGTCCTGTGAAACCTGTTCTGCTATGTGAAACATGAAAAAGGCCGCGCCGGAAGTCCGGGCGGCCTGATTTTTAGCGTTCGGGAACGAGCTGGATCTGGGTCGGACCTGAGCCGAGCGGCAGGGCGAAGAGGCCCTTATCCCGCGCCACCGTCGTTTTGAGCGCGTAGGCGGGCTTGCCCTTCACCGTGATCGAATAGCTGAAATAGGCGGTGGGCGCGTCCGCGTCGGCGGGATCGAAGCTGACATCGACAGCGCCGGTGGCCTTATGCCAGACGACGCGGTTGATCTTGCCCGCATCCAGGGTCAGCCATAGCCCTGCCGGAGCGATGAAGACGCGCGAGCGGGCGCTGTCCTTCGGAATCATCGTCACCGTGTCTCCGGTTTCGCTGACATTGCCGCCGAAGCCGATCCAGCCGAAGCTGGGATGATCGACGAGATAGGAGGCGACCGAATAGGCGTGGGCGAAGAAGCTCATGCCGTAATCGCCGGCCAGATCGTCGAACTTCATCATGTCCGGAAAGGAATGGAAGGCCGCCGAGCCGAACCCGTCCTTGTCGATATTGCTGAGGCTGCCCATCAGGCCGCCATAGGCGACGCGCAGCAGGTAAAAATCGTTCGGATCGTCGCGGTAGGATTCAAACAGGGGGATGGCGTTGTTGCTGGAGCCGTAATGGTGAAGCTGGCGCTCGATGCGCTCGGTCTTGCCCGCATAGAGGAAGTCCCAGAATCGCCGCGCCGAGCCGTTATAGCCCCAGTGCGGAATCGCCGGATCGTAGGCCAGGATGACCTCGCGCGTCGATGCCGCCTTGTCGTCGTAATGGAAATATTTCATCCAGTCATAGACTTCCGACTGGCCGGTTGAATCCCACGGCATTTCCGAACCGAACGGATATGTTTCCTTGTCCCACGCCTCGGCGCGCGATTTCATCATCGCTTCAATGGTCGCCGCGTCCTGCGTCATACCTTCGCGCTTGAGATCGTTCAGGACGGCGACAAAGACATTTCCCTCCATCTGACCGAACTGCGTGTAATAAGGCGCGTCCCTCATCATCGCTTCGATCGTGCCCGCCGCGCGTTGCAGGTAGGTTTGCCAGCTCTGTTGCGTCGCCATGCCCTGATGAAAGCGCGCAAGGCGGTAAAGCGTCCACCAGGTCGCCGCGACATGCGGGTAATTATAGGAGCGGCCCAGATCGTCGGCCCCCTCCTTGCTCCACGATTCCCATGTCTTCCAGTTCTTGCCGGGATCATAGGTTCCGGCGGGCATATGGTCCGGATCGTAATAGAAGATACTCTTCTTCACGCCGTATTTGTGGTCGCCTTCCGTGATCTGAATCCGGCCCCACAGGGTCTGGTTGGCGAAATCCTCGAATTTGGCGACCTCACCGGCGTCGGGATTGTCGAGCTGCTTCATGATGTCGGCCAGATACGACCCCGCCCCGCCTTCGTCCGACAGGCCCGACACCCAGACGCGCGTATCGTCGTCGTCAATACGGCCTTCGGAACGGTCATAGGTCATGATCGAGGGCGAACGATGGAACGGATCGTCAGACTTGTCGAAATAGGATTTGGTCGACAGAAAATGGCCCATCGCCTTGACGACCTCGCTTTGCGGCGGGGTGACGAGGTAGTGGATGGTCTGAACCTCGCCGTCGGCATAGGTCACGCTGACGCGGGCGCGCCCGTCGATCTTGCCGGTCATCTCATATTGCCGCCAGCCGTCTTTCGTCGTGGCCAAAGGGCTGATTTCCAGCGCGCCTTCGGGCCAGACCGACACGGATTTGACGGCTTTGGGCGTTTTTAAGAACAGTTTGCCCGGCATATCGGTCGGGACAATATAGCCGGGAATGCCGACCGCGACGGGCCTGGCGTTCCTCGCCAG
>DATMTF010000349.1:0-5332 GCA_035565015.1 Asticcacaulis sp.
CTGATGCTCATGCTGTTCTCCGCCTCGGTCGCTGCTGCGGCCAGCCTGCCCGACGAGGATGGCTACGATCTGTGGCTGCGTTATCGCCCGGTCGAGGCGGACTATGCGCGCACCATCCACGCCACCGCGATCATAGGCGGCGATACGCCCTTGCAACGATCGGCGGCGTCCGAATTGCAGCGCGGCCTGAAGGGTCTGCTGGGCCGCGATGCAGCGCGGGTGAAAACCGTGCAGTCCGGGGCGCTGGTCCTGGGCACGCCCGCTTCGTCCGACTTGATCAAAAATCTGAATTTATCTCTGCAAGACATTGGTGAGGAAGGTTTTTTGATTCGCAGCATAAGCTTGAACAGTAAGCCGGTGACGGTGATTGCCGCCAATAGCGACCGGGGCGTCCTCTATGGCGCTTTTCGCTATCTCAGTCTGATCCAGACGCGCCAGTCGCTCGGCCACCTGAATATGTCCGACGCGCCGAAGACGAGCTTACGCCTGCTCAACCACTGGGACAATCTCGACGGTTCGGTGGAGCGCGGCTATGCGGGCGCCTCGATCTTCGACTGGTGGCGTCTGCCCGATCTGAAAGATCCACGCCTGACCGATTATGCGCGCGCCAACGCCTCCATCGGGATCAATGGCGCGGTGCTCGACAATGTCAACGCTTCGCCGCTTATCCTGAGCGACCGCTATATCGCCAAGGTCGCCGCCATAGCCGACATGCTCAGGCCCTGGGGGATGAAGGTCTATCTGTCGGTCAATTTCGCCTCGCCCAAGGCTCTGGGCGGTCTGCCCACCGCCGACCCGCTCGATCCGCAGGTGATCAAGTGGTGGCAAGAGCGCACGGACGCCATCTATAAGGCGATCCCCGATTTCGGCGGTTTTCTCGTCAAGGCCTCCAGTGAAGGCCAGCCCGGTCCCGGAGATTATGGCCGCAGCCATGCTGAGGGCGCCAATATGCTCGCGCGGGCGCTGAAACCGCATGGCGGGATCGTGATGTGGCGCGCCTTCGTCTATGCCAGCGACAATCCGGAGGACCGTTTCAAGCAGGCCTATGACGAGTTCAAACCGCTCGACGGTCAGTTCGACGACAATGTCATCATCCAGATCAAGAACGGCCCCATCGACTTCCAGCCGCGCGAGCCGTTCTCGCCCCTGTTCGGCGCATTGACCAAAACCAACGAGATGATGGAGGTCGAGATCACCAAGGAATATCTCGGTCAGGCTACGCATCTCGTCTATCTGGCCCCGATGTGGCGGGAGGCGCTGCAATCGGACACGTTCCAGCAGGGCCCCGGAACCACGGTCGCCAAGGTGCTGGAAGGCGGGGTCTATCATAACTGGCTGACCGCCATGGCGGGCGTGTCGAATATTGGCGCGGATCGCGACTGGACCGGTTCGGATTTTAATCAGGCCAACTGGTACGCCTATGGACGCCTCGCCTGGAACCCGGACGCCGATCCGAAAGCCATCGCGACCGACTGGGTAAAGATGACCTTCACCGATAATCCGGCCTTCGTGACGCCGGTTGTGACGATGATGATGGGCTCGCGTGAGGCAGTTGTGAACTATATGACGCCGCTGGGTCTCGCGCACCAGATGGCGACCGGCCACCACTATGGACCGGGGCCGTGGGTCTGCGATCTGGCGCGGCCCGAATGGAATCCGTGCTATTACGCCAAGGCGGACAAGGATGGGATCGGCTTTGACCGCACAAGGACCGGTTCAGACGCGCTGGCGCAATACGCGCCGGATGCGGCGGCGAAGTGGAGCGATCCGAAAACGATGGACCCGCGCTTTTTGCTGTGGTTCCACCACGTCCCATGGGATTTCGTCTCCGCCGACGGTAAGCCTTTATGGCCGGATCTGATTGCGCATTACGACGCGGGCGTCGATTATGTGCAGGGCATGCAGACCACATGGGCCGCTATGAAGCCCTATGTCGATGACCGGCGCTTCACGGCGGTCAGCGAAAACCTCGCCATTCAGGCGCGCGAAGCCAAATGGTGGCGCGACGCCTCCATAGCTTATTTCCAGAGCAAGAATGGCCTCAGTCTGCCCGCGGGCGAGGCGCCGCCGGAGCGCAGCCTCGACTATTACAAGTCGCTGCAATTTCCAAATGCGCCGGGCCAGGGGAAGTGAGCCTTAAAACGGCAAGCGTTTATGCGGCCTGACGCCTTCCGTATGGGATGTTTACGGCAGTCTTCGTCTAATGCTCGCGCGACCGGCGGCGCATGACACAGGAGACGTACATGACCACCGAAACTCTTGCTAACGTCAAGGTCGCCGTGCTGGCGACCGATGGCTTTGAACAATCCGAGATGATGCAGCCGCGTCAGGCGCTCGATCAGGCAGGCGCTAAAACCGTACTGGTGTCCCTCAAACCCGGCGAGGTGCGCGGCTGGAGCGGCAAGGACTGGGGCGACCGCTTCAGGGTCGATCTGGCCATTGCCGACGCCCATGCGCGCGACTTCGACGCACTGGTGCTGCCGGGCGGAGTGATGAACCCGGATCACTTACGCATGAATGACGCCGCCGTCGCCTTCGTGAAGGACTTTGTCGATGCGCAAAAGCCCATCGCCGCCATCTGCCATGGGCCGTGGACGCTGATCAATGCGGGCGGCGTGGCGGGCAAACGCATGACATCATGGCCATCGCTGGAGGCCGACCTGCGCAATGCGGGCGCAAACTGGATTGACGATCAGTGCGTGGTCGATGGCAATCTGGTCACCAGTCGCAAACCCGACGACCTGCCCGCCTTCTGCGCGCATATGGTCAAGCTGTTTCATAAGGCGGTTGAGACGGCTTAAGCGACCGTCAGCCGCACCATCCCCGCCTTGAGGCCGTCCGCCGTAGCGGTGACAGTGACGACGCCCGGTCCGTTCGCCTGCACGATGGCGCAGGCCAGGCCGTTGAAGGCCGAGCGCTGCGTCGCCTTGTCGGCTTCGTGGCAGTTGGGATCGCCGTTGCCGACGCCAATCACCTCAGCGGGGCCGGTAAGGCTGAACCGGATCAGACTGTTCGCCTTAGGAACAGGACGGCCTTGCGCGTCGAACACTTCTGCGCGGATCGAAACGCAATCTTTAGCGCCGAAAAGCTGTGTGCGGTCGGCGGTGAGGATGACCTTCGCCGCAGGCCCTGAGGTTTCGCGCTTGTCTTTTAAGATCACCTTATCGTTCTTAAACGCGAAGGCTTCGATCTTTCCGGGCGCGTAGGGGACATCCCACTGCACATGACGGTCCTTCTCCATCGCCTTCCTGCCGAAGGATTTGCCGTTGACAAACAGCTCGACCGCATCGGCGTTGGAATAGGCCCAGACCTGCACGCTCTGGCCTTCATGGCCTTCCCAGTTCCAGTGCGGGAACAGGTGCAGAAGCGGCTCGTCCCGCCACCATGAACGGTAATAATAATAGGCGTCCTTTGGGAAGCCGCACGTATCGACCACGCCGAACTGCGACGAGATCGACGGCCATTCCGAATAGGGGGTCGGCTCGCCGCGATAGTCAAAGCCGGTCCAGATGAAGCCGCCGCCGATAAACGGCTTGGCGTCGAAATGCGGCCACCAGCCCTCGGCGGTCGTCGCCCACCACGGCGCGACCGTGTCATAGGCGGGGACGATATGCGCCGCGTCGTCCTTGACATATTCGCCGCGTGTGCCGACGCAGGAGGCGGTTTCGGTGCCGATGATCGGTTGATGCGGATGGCTGGCGTGGTAATCATCGATCAGCGCGTCGCGATAGTTGAAGCCGATCACGTCGATCACATCGCTGATCCCCTTGCCGTAGCCATTGTCCATGGCGGCGGTGATCGGGCGGGTCGGGTCGAGGTCGTTGCAGACGCGCTTCATATGGCGCGCAATGACCGCCCCACGCTCGGTCCCCTGCTGCGGCTCCTCATTGCCGATCGACCACAGCATGACGGACGGGTGGTTGCGGTCGCGCCGGATCAGGGTGGCCAGATCGTCGAGGCCCGCTTGCGACGAGGTCATCATGCGCGTCTCGTCGATGACCAGAATGCCCATCTCGTCGCACATATCCAAAAGTTCCGGCGTCGGCGGATTGTGCGCCGAGCGGATGGCGTTGCAGCCCATGCTTTTCAGCACCTCCAGCCGGTAGCGCTGGATCGCGTCGGGAACCGCCGCGCCGACGCCCGCATGGTCGTGGTGGTTGCAGGTTCCCTTGAGCTTGATGTTCTTGCCGTTCAGCCACACGCCAGTGTCGGGATCGAATTTGATGTCGCGGAAGCCGAAGCGGGTGGTCATGGCATCCAACGCGCCGCCATCTTCGCCGAATACGGCGACCATGACCGGCGTTACATGGGGATCGTCCAGTGACCACAGCCTGAATTGCGCGGACTTGACGATCTGCATTACGTCCGCGGAAGAGAAGGGCGCGACGGTTACGCCTTGTTCGGACGAATCGGGATTGGGAACATCGGGAACGCCCGAACGCTGAACATGGGCGACGACCTTGAGCGTTTGCGCCTGATCCGTATCGTTGCAAACCGTCGTGGTGACTTCGACGGTTCCATCCGTCTTCGCCCGCACACAGACGCCGTATTGCGGGATATAAACCGGGTTCGTTTTCACCAGCCAGACATGGCGGTAAATGCCTGCGCCCTCATAGAACCAGCCTTCGCCCAAGGATGCGTCGACGCGCACGGCCACGACATTGGGCTTGTCGTCGGTATTGAGGAAGTCGCTGATGTCGATGGAGAAGGGGACATAGCCGCCCTTATGCTCCCTGACAATATAGCCGTTGACCATGACCGCGCAGGCCTGGAATACGCCGTCGAATTCCAAAAAGACCTTCTTGCCCTTGTCGGCGGGCGTCAGACTGAAGGTTTTGCGGTACCAACCGACGCTGGTTTCGGGGTAGTCGCGGCCCAGAGGCTTATAGCCGTGATTGGCCGGGCCGTCCCAGACGGCGCCGTGGTCGTCGGGTTTCAGCGGCGGATTGGGCTCTTTATGCACGAAGGGCAGGGCGACGGCCCAGTCGTGGGGCAGGTTCACATCCCGCCAGCCGGAATCATCGAATCCGCTTTGCGCCGCTGCGCCGGAATCCGGCCCCTGCTTGGCGTAGGTGCGCTGATCCACGCCCCAGCCGAAATCTTTGTCCTCGTCATCGAGATGGCCGAAGGCGAACTTCCAGCTATCATCGAAGCTGACGCGCCGGTCATTGACAGGCGTTGGCGTCGTCTGCGCGCGCGACGGAGCGGACAGCGCGGGCAGCAGGGCCAGGACGGAGGCGCCGATGAGAATGTCGCGGCGGGCGGGATGCGGCATGGTGTGTTTCCCTTTTTGTATGATTTATTCGGATCGCATAGAAAAGGGCCGGGCCTT
>DATMTF010000350.1:0-13433 GCA_035565015.1 Asticcacaulis sp.
CAGGTCAGCCTCCGCAAGCGGCGCAACGGTTCCGCTTTGCCCTTGCAATGTGACATGAGTACCTTCGCGCGCAAAAAGCGGGATGCACGCGGATAAATGCGAACGAGCAGGACCATAAAATCTGCGAGAATGCCATATACTTTAAGGGTTTTCAAACTTTCACGAACATTTGTGAACGTGTCCGTGGTGCCCCCGGTCGGACTCGAACCGACACACCTTGCGGTACTCGATTTTGAGTCGAGCGCGTCTACCAATTCCACCACAGGGGCGCTGCGGTTGCAGATGAGAGGCGGTCTGATACTGGCATTTCCGGCGGCTGGCAAGCCTATATTGCTTTTGTCATCAGGATATGCGGCAAGGTGACCTGGGTGAAGACCTCGCCTTGCGGCGCATAGCCGTAGCGAGCGTAAAAAGCCTGCGCCGTCAGGCGGGCTTCCAGCACGATGCGGACGCCGCCGCGCCGCCGGGCTTCCGTTTCGGCGGCCAGAAGCAGGCGGGCGCCGACGCCCTGACCGCGCGCCGCGTCGCTGACCGCCATCTGCCTGAGTTTGAAGGCGCGCTCGTCATGGGGAGTCAGGATGACGACGCCGACCAGCGCGCCCTCATCGAAAGCGCCAAGATGCAGGTCGCCATATTCGGTTGCGAGCTGTTCCGTCGTAAAGTCAAGGCCAAGAGGCGCGCGCAGCACGGCGCGGCGCAAGGCGACGGCGGCGGCGTAGTCGGGCGAGGCAAAGGCGATTTGGTCGAAGCTGAACATAAAGTCTGTTGTGGATAAGCAGGTGAAAGCGCTAAGTCTAACCATGATTTTATATCTTCGCCATAGAACCGGCATGGTTCTGAAGCGAAGACAGGCATAGGCTTGCGATCAAGCGGTCGTCGCTGTGGAGATGTGTATGAAAATCCTGCCGTTAGCAGGTATGATGCTGCTGGGTCTGACGGCGTGTTCGCCTGCGCCGGATCAGGGTGGCGCCTCTACGGAAAGCGCCGCGCCGTCGATGACGGCGGCGGAGGCGTCGTCTCTGATGGCGTCCGAAGATGCGTCAGGTCCGTCAGGCAGCCTGAACGGCGCCGCGACGGTCAGCGACTATGTCGGCCAGTGGCGCGGTCCGGAAGGGACGAGCCTGACCATTACGCCGTCGGGTGACCGCTACGCGATTGAGATTCGTAATCTGGACGGGCCGCGCGATTTTACCGGCGATCTGCGCAAGGACGGCCTGCATTTTAACCGCGACGGCAAGGCTTTGGCCATCCATCCGGGCGACGGCGCGGCCACCGGGATGAAGTGGTTGGCCGACAAGTCGGATTGTCTGGTCGTTGACGCCAATGAGGGCTATTGCCGGGATTAAGAACGCGCCGTGTGAGAGGGCGAGAAAGCCTCCATTCGCCTGATGGCGATGGAGGCTTTTTCATGTGCGGTCAGGCGACGCGCGAATAGCGGTTTTCACCGTCTTCGGACATATAGGCGTCGAAACAGGCCGCCACGGGACGGACCAGCATTTTAAGCGGCGAATGGAATGCGACGACACGCCGGTCAAGGCTGACCAGATCGGCGTCGATAAAGGGTTTCAGCGCGGCGATCTCGACATCGAGATGATCGGGCTCATAGCCGTAACGCACGAGGATGTCGCCGATATCGGCCTTGAAATAGCACATCAGCGCGCTGATCACCGCCTTACGCGCCTTGTCGTCGTCGCGGTAGCGCCAGCCGCGCGCCGTCGCCAGCTCACCGGCGCGGATGCGGTTGGCGTAGGTCGTCGATTGTGGAATGTTCTGCGCGATGCCGCCCGGTAGTTCGCCTAAGGACGAAGCGCCCAGACCGATCAGCAGGTCGTTGGGCAGGGTGGAATAGCCCATGAAGTTGCGCCGCATCGTTCCGGCGTGGAAACAGCGAGTCAATTCGTCTTCGGGAAGGGCGAAGTGGTCGATGCCGATGGTTTCATAACCATGCAATGTCAGGGCGTCGCTGATTTGCAGGAACATCCCAGCCTTGGCGGACGTGTCGGGCAGGGCGTCCGTGTCGATCAGGTTCTGATGTTTCTTCACCCACGGCACATGCGCATAGGAAAAGGCGGCGATGCGCGCCGGCGCCAGCGCGATGATGTCGGCCAGCGTTCGCGCCAGGCTGTCTGTGGTTTGTCTGGGCAGGCCGTAGACGAGATCGACGCCGATCGCGCCGAGATCATGTTCACGCAGCAGGCGGATGGCGGCCTCGATCTGCTCCAGCGGCTGGACGCGACCTATGGCGACCTGCACGCCGGGATCGGTGTCTTGAATGCCGAGACTGACGCGGTTGACGCCGAACGCCTTATAGGCGGCCAACTTGCGTTCGCTGACATGGCGCGGGTCGAGTTCGATGGAGATTTCCGCGTCCGAGAGGATGTCGAAGCCAGCGTCGAGCGCCTCGAAGACGCGGCCCATATCAGCAGGCTCCAGCATGGAAGGCGAGCCGCCGCCAAAATGGATGGCGTGAACGCGCGGCGTAAAGCCCAGCGTCAGGCGCGTCATCCGGATTTCCTGGCGCAGGGCGTCCACATAATCGGCGACCGGTTCGTAACGCCGCGTCGCGCGCGTATTGCAGCCGCAGAAATGGCAGAGCTGCTGGCAAAAAGGGATGTGCAGATAGAGCGCCAGCGACTGATCGCGCGGCGCATGGTTTAACCACGCGGCGTAGGTTCCGGCGTCGAGCGGCCCGAAATGGTGAGCCGACGGATAGCTGGTGTAACGCGGCGCCTCACGACCGAGAAAGCGCATCACGTCCTGATCCTGCCAACTGCGCATGGTGTGCTCCTTTTCGATGTCCGCTCTTTGCGATTGCGAACAGTCTAGGCGCGCGCTAACCGTGGCGGGATGCGGCGGCGGGTCGCAGGCGGAGGATTTGGGTGATGCAGATTGTCGCAGCGGGAGCGCAGGACAGAGCGAAATGGCTGCCCCTGTGGCGGGCTTATCTGGACTTTTACCGGCAGCCCCTGCCGGACGAGGTAACGGACGCGACCTTTGCGCGTTGTCTCGATCCGGCGTCGGACATGCAATTGCGACTGGCGATCGCGGACGAACAGGCGATCGGTTTTGCGCTCTGCGTCTTCCATCTGTCAAGCTGGGCGCGCATCGGCTATTGCTATCTTGAAGACCTGTTCGTCAGCGAAGCCGCGCGCGGCAAGGGCGCAGGGCATGCGCTGATCGAAGCGGTCGCCGACGCGGCGAAGTTGCGCGGCTGCGAACGGCTTTATTGGGTAACTCAGGAGGGTAATATCAGGGCGCGCGCGCTTTATGATCGCGTGGCGGAGAAAAACGACTTCGTTACCTACGTAAAAGCGCTTTAGCCATCGCCGCTGGGACGGGCCGCCTTGCGCGCCATGACGCCGGAATAGGTCAGGATCAGGCGCTCGCCGCAGGTCAGTTGCCCGCGCACATAGATCAGGGTCTTGCCCGCGCGCGTCACCTCGCCGGTGGCGACGATGATGTCGCCCTCCTGCCCCGGCGACAGGAACTGCGCGTCGAGTTGCACCGTCACCGCGCCGCCGTCGTTCAGGTGCGGCAGCGAAAAGATAAACATTGAGGTGTCGGCAAGGGTCAGAAGGCAGCCGCCGTGCACTGTGCCGCCGCCGTTCAAATGCTCTTTTCCCGCCTTGAAGGCGACTTTCATGTTGGCGATGTCGTCGGCCTGATAGTAATAGGCCCCGACCAGACCGTTGAAACCTTCGCGGTTGACCTCACGCGACCAGCCGGCGAATTCGCCTTCGGTCAGGGTTTCGATCTGGCGTTCTGTCATCTGGCGCTCCAGGAATATGCTATGTCACAGTTGATCGAGGAAACGATCGCGGCGCTCTTATCGCAGGTGCGAGAGGGCGAGTCCATAAGCCCGAACGATGTCGCGAAGATCTTGGATGCGGAAAACTGGCGGCGCGAACTGCCGAAAATCCGCGCCATCATTGTCGGTATGACGCGGCAGGGACGGCTGGAAATGCTGCGCAAGGGGCGTCCGACAGAGCCGGAAGAGGTGCGCGGAATCTATCGCATCCGTAAGCCCTCAGCGGAAGAATGACATATTGCGCCGGAAAAAGTGAACAGTCTGGTACGCTTTTTTTGCGTTCGCTATTGCCATTTTATCAATTAGCCCGATCTATGCTGCGGCATAATACCGAAGCAAGTCAGGCATAACAGCGCACATGCTGAGCATCACGAAGACCCCAAAAGCCGAATTCGCGGTGGACGCCCCGTCAGACGTCCCGTCGGCGGAGTCGGATGGCGCGGTTTTGCGCTTGAAAGGGCGGTGGGTGATCGCGCGCCTTGGCGGCGTGCCGGATCGCTTGCGCGCCGCCTTGCGCAATTACGACAGGGTGCGCGTGGACGCCGAAGCGCTGGAGGCGCTGGACAGCGCAGGCGCGCTGGCTCTGCATCTGGCGCTGGACGGACGGCTTGACGGCGCCGCCTTTGCGGAGGACAGCAAGTTCAGGCGGTTGTTCGATCTGGTCGGCGAACGCGCGCCGGATCTTCTGAGCTGGGATAAGGAAAAGCCGAGCGCCCACCGTCCGTGGTGGACACCACTCTATGCGCTGCTGGTCTGGGTCGGGGGCTGGGTTGCGCGGTTTGCGCGCGGCTTTATGGCGCAGACAGCCTTTCTCGGTCATGTCGTTACGGTGGGTCTGGGCGGCCTTCTGAAGCCGGGGCGCATCCGCTGGGCGGCGGTCGTCAACATCATGCAGCGCGCGGGCATTGACGCCATTCCGATCGTCACCCTGACCAGCCTGTTTATCGGCGCGGTTATCGGTTTTATCGGCGTGCTGCAATTGCAGCAGTATGGCGGGGGCATCTTCGCCATCGACATGGTGGCGGTGTTTTCCTTGCGCGAATTCGCGCCGCTGATTACGGCGATTCTGCTGGCCGGGCGCTCGGCCTCGGCCTTCGCCGCCGAAGTCGGGTCGATGAAGATGAACCAGGAGATCGACGCGATGCGCGTCATGGGCATTGAGCCTTACGGCGCCCTGGTCGTGCCGCGTATTCTGGGCCTGGTCATCATGTCGCCCTTCATTACCATGATTGCGGCGCTGGCTTCGATGTTCGGCGGCATGCTGGCCATCTGGTCCAGCCTTGGCGCAGGCCCGGCCATCTTCATGCAGCGCCTGCACGACTATGTGCCGTTTGTCGACTTCTTCGTCGGCATTGTGCGCCCGCCCTTTTTCGCGGCCACTATCGCCATTGTCGGCTGTTGGCAAGGGCTGAACGTCAAGGACGACGTGCTGAGTCTGGGCCGTCAGGTCACAACTGCGGTGGTGCAGTCGATCTTTCTGGTCTTCATGCTGGACGCCATGTTCGCCATCCTCTTTAACGGGTTCGATTTCGGATGAGCCGCGTAACCGATCACGAAACCGACAAGACGGCGGACGCCATCGTCATCGAGGGCCTGACCAACCGATTTGGGACGCACGTCGTGCATGACGACCTGAGCCTGACGGTCAAGCGCGGCGAGGTGCTGGGCATTGTCGGCGGCTCCGGCGCGGGCAAGACCGTGCTGCTCAACTCCATTCTCGGCCTGCAAAGACCGGTGGCGGGCGCGATCCGTATCTTCGGCAAGAGCCTCGACGACGCCAGCGAGGCCGAGGCGCAGACTATTCGCGCCAAGACCGGCGTGCTGTTTCAGGGCGGCGCCCTGTTCTCGACCCTGAGCGTGGCCGAGAACATCATGGCGCCGATCCTGGAGTTCACGCATCTCAGTCCGAAAGAAGCGCATGAGGTCGCTCTGCTCAAGCTGGCCCTGGTCGGCCTGCCGCTGCGCGCGGCGGAGCTAGCGCCATCCGAGTTGTCCGGCGGCATGGTCAAGCGCACGGCGTTGGCGCGCGCCCTGGCGCTTGACGCCGAGCTTTTGTTTCTTGACGAGCCGACGGCGGGCCTGGACCCGATCGGCGCCGCCGCTTTCGATCAGCTTATCAAGGATCTGGCCGACAGCCTCGATCTGACCGTTTTCATGATCACTCACGATCTCGACAGCCTCTATACGGTCTGCGACGAGATCGCGGTGCTGGCCGACAAGCATGTCGCCGCCAAGGATACGGTCGAAAACCTCGAAAAGTCGGACCATCCGTGGATCCGCGAATATTTTCACGGTCCCAGAAGTCGTCTGGGCCACCGTGTGGAAGGGTAGGGATAGATTATGGAACGTCAGGCCCATTATGCTGCGGTCGGACTGGTCACCCTTGTGCTGGCGGCCATCCTGCTGGGGTTCGCCTTCTGGTTCATCAAGTTCGACTTCAACAAGGATTACGGCGTCTATGACGTCGAATTCAATCAACCCGTCGACTGGCTGAACAAGGGCGCCGAGGTGCATTTCAACGGCATCAAGGTCGGCGAGGTGACATCTTTGCGGCTGGGCAAGCCTGGCACGCATCAGGTGTTCGCGCGCGTCCAGCTTGATGAAGGAACGCCGGTGCGCAGCGACTCGGTCGCCACCCTGATGCCGCAGGGCATTACCGGCCTGCTCTACATGCAGATTTCGCCCGGCACGGTGAAGGCGCCGCTGCTGCGCCGCAAGCTGGGCGAGCCGGTGCCGGTGATCCATTCGGTCGAAAGCCCGCTGCAAAAGCTGTTGTCCGGCTCCGGTTCGGTGGTGGAAAAGACGTATGAGAGCCTGGACCGCATCAATCGTTTGCTCAGTGACGAGAATATCCGCTCCTTCACCAATACGATGAACAATATCGAGGCGGTGACTGATGACCTCAAACACCGTCAGCAACTGCTCGACGACGCGCACGAGGCGATTGTCAGCGCCGGGCAGGCCGCCGACGCGGTCACGCAGCTTGCACATTCGACCAATGGCGTGATGAGCGAGAAATTGCCCGCCACCATGGATCAGATCAATGCGGCGACGCAGAAACTGGCCGCTGCCGCCGATCAGGTCAGCCGCACGGCGGCTGAAATCCAGAAGCCGGTCGATCAGGTCAATAACAGCACCCTGCCCGCTTTGGAGGAAAGCCTGCAAAATCTCAACGAGGCCGCCAGTTCGGTCAAGACCCTGGTCGATTCCGTGCAGTCCAGCCCGCGCGGTCTGATCGCCCGTCCGGAAGCCAAGGAAAGAAAGGTCAGCCAATGAAACATGCGCGCTTATTCGCCATCGCGGCGGCAGGGCTGGCCCTGAGTCTGACAGGCTGCGTCAATGTGCTGCCCAAGGTCAAGCCGGTGCAGCTCTATCGCTTCGGCTATCATCCCGACCTGCTGGACAAGAAGGACAGCGACTCCGCGCCATCCGTAGCGGCAAATGGTCCGACGCCGCTGATGCTGGGCGTGATCAGCTTCCCGCCCGCCAGTTCCGGCGATCAGGTCATGACCACCGAGAATAACGAGGTGTCCTATGTCGCACAGGCGCGCTGGGCGTCGTCGGCGCAATCCCTGTTTACGGCGGCGGTGTCGGAAGGGTTTGCGCGTTCGGATGATACGGTGATGCTGGTGCCGCGCGGCCCGACGGCGGCGGACTACAGGCTTGACATCAGCGTGCGCCGTTTCGAGGCCAGTTACAGCCACGGACGCCCAAGCGTTTATATCGGCGTCGATGCGCGCATCCTGCGGCTGTCGGATCGCTCGGTGCTGGCGCAGCGCTATATTTCCGCGACGGAATCGGTGCGTAAGAACGATATGACGCTGATATCGCAGGGTTTCGATCAGGCGACAACCGAGGTGGTCGCCGGTCTTATCAGCTTCACCGACGCCAATCTGCACAATGTCGCGCCGCCGCCGACCCCGACCTCTCCGGGCAAGGACCAGTCGGTCGAAGGCTTGTAATAATAAAGGCGGCTCGGATGAGCCGCCTTTATTATGTCAGCGCCACGTCGTAAGCGGCTTCGGTCTTTGCGGCGATCTCGTCGAGCGTGACACTGGGGGCCAGTTCGGTCAGGATCAGGCCGGAGCCGTCCGGCTTGACCTCGAACACACCCAGCGTCGAGATGATGACATCGACCACGCGCGTACCGGTCAGCGGCAGGGTGCAGGTCTTCAAAACTTTCGATTCGCCATGCTTATTGGCGTGTTCCATGACGACGACCACGCGCTTGACGCCCGCCACCAGGTCCATGGCGCCGCCCATGCCCTTGACCAGCTTGCCGGGGATCATCCAGTTGGCGATGTCGCCGTTTTCGGCCACCTCCATCGCGCCTAATATGGTCAGGTCGATATGGCCGCCGCGGATCATGGCGAAGCTGTCCGCCGAGGAGAAGAAGGAGGTCTCAGGCAGGGCGGTGACGGTCTGCTTGCCGGCGTTGATCAGGTCGGGATCGACCTCGTCGTCATAGGGGAACGGCCCCATGCCCAGCATGCCGTTTTCCGACTGGAAGGTCACCGTCATGCCTTCGGGGATATGATTGGCCACCAGGGTTGGAATGCCGATGCCGAGATTGACATAGAAGCCGTCCTGCAATTCCTGCGCGGCGCGTTTTGCCAGATCGTCGCGTGTCCAGGCCATTATGCACTCTCCCTTGAACGCACGGTGCGTTGTTCGATGCGCTTCTCGAACGCCCCCTGCACGATGCGATCGACATAGATGCCGGGGGTATGGATATGGTCGGGATCAAGCGATCCGACCGGGACGATCTCCTCGACCTCGGCGACGCAGACCCTGCCTGCGGTCGCCATCATCGGGTTGAAGTTGCGCGCCGTCTTGCGGAAGATCAGATTGCCGCGCGCATCGCCCTTCCAGGCTTTGACGATGGAGAGATCGGCGATCAGGCCGGTTTCAAGCACATAGGTCTTGCCGTTGAACTCTTTAAGCTCCTTGCCTTCCGCCACGACCGTGCCGACGCCGGTGGCGGTGTAGAAGCCGGGAATGCCGGCGCCGCCTGCGCGGATGCGCTCGGCCAGCGTGCCCTGCGGGTTGAACTCCAGTTCCAGTTCGCCCGCCAGAAATTGCCGCTCGAACTCCTTGTTCTCTCCGACGTAAGAACTGATCATCTTCCTGATCTGGCGCGTCTCCAGCAACTGGCCGAGGCCGAAGCCGTCGACTCCGGCATTGTTGGAGATGACGGTCAGACCTTTGACGCCGGAATCACGGAGCGCCGCGATCAGGTTTTCGGGAATGCCGCATAGGCCAAAGCCGCCGGACATTACGGTCATGTTGTCGAAGATCAGCCCGGCAAGAGCGGTCTTCGCGTCGGGATAGACTTTGGGCGTGGGATTATCGGGCATGATGTTCCTCCTGCGCGGGGACTCTTTCCACGCACCTAAGCGCAATGCGTCCGCCGTGTCACCTCAAATTTGTGCGTCGCATGACCGTATCTTGCGATACGATTTAGATGGCGGGCGGCGCGCTTAGGAAAGGCTTGAGCGGCGCGTCGGGGTCGCGAACCACAGCTTCGTCCAGAGCAGGGCCGCGCGCGATCAAAAGCTTGGCGGCCATGAAGTCGGCGGGACGATTGACGCATTCGGCAGTGCGCAGGCGGCCCCGCGCGTCTAGGTGATAGACGCTGAAGGCGCCCGAAGCCGGATCGCCGCGCAGGATGGCGCGCGTACCGGCTTCCAGTAACCCTGCGATCTGGAGCTTGAATTCGTACTGATCTGACCAGAACCACGGCGTCTCGATTACAGGCGGTTTATGGCCGGTGATGGCGGCGGCGGCCTGCTTGGCCTGCTCCAGCGCGTTCGGCACGCTCTCCAGCCGGAAACGGCCCTCGTAAAAGGGTAAGGTGCGCGAGGTGACGTCGCCGATGGCGAAGATGGCCGGATCAGAGGTGCGGGCCTCATTGTCCACGACGATGCCGTTACTGACGTCGAGTCCTGCGCCTTGCGCCAGTCCGGTGTTGGCCAGGCCGCCGATTCCGACCAGCAGCAGGTCAAAATCGCGCGTCGATCCGTCGCCCAAATGAACGCGCTTCTTATCGCCATCGCCAAGGCTGAGTTCGGTGATTGAGCAACCGGTGATGATCTCTGCGCCGCGCGCTCTGTGCGTGTCGGTGAAAAAGCCGGACAAGCCCGCCGAGGCGACGCGCGCCAGGATGCGCGGCTCCTTCTCGAAAATCGTCACCTCGCAGCCGAGATGACGCGCCGAAGCGGCGACTTCAAGGCCGACATAGCCGGCGCCGATCAGGCCGATATGCTGGCCCGGACGCAGCGCGTTCTTCAGTGCTTCGGCGTCATCGAGCGTACGCAAAACATGGTGAGGAACCTTTTCCGCCCCCGGCGCCGGATAGGGCCGCGCCCGCGAGCCGGTGGCGATGATCAGGTGGTCATAGGGCAGGGCCTCGCCATCGCTGAGTGCGACGATCTGATTGGTACGGTCGATGGCCGTGACTTGCGTCTCCAAACGCGTCATTATGCCCTGATCGGCATAGAAGCTGTCACCGCGCAGGTAAAGATCGTCCAGCCCGGCCTCGCCCTTCAGCCAGGCCTTGGACAGGGGCGGGCGCTGATAAGGCGGGTAGGTCTCCGCACCGATCAAGGCGATCGGGCCGTCAAAGCCGTATTGCCGCAGAAACCCCGCCGCCGCGCCGCCCGCATGGCCTGCGCCGATAATGACGACCCCGCCCGCCATCAGACACCTTCCGGAACAGGCAGGTTGTTCTGCAAACAGAAGGCCTTGAGCGTATTGTTGAGCAGGCAGGCAATGGTCATCGGGCCAACGCCCTTCGGGACCGGGGTGATGGCCAGAGCGCGCTCTTTCGCCGCGTCAAAATCGACATCGCCGACCAGCTTGTTCTTCTTGCCGTCCGGGCCGTCGATTTCGATGCGATTGATGCCGACGTCGATCACATAGGCGCCGTCCTTGACCCAGTCGCCCTGCACGAACTTCGGACGGCCGACCGCGGCGACCAGAATATCGGCATCGCGGCAGACGGCGGGCAGGTCGCGCGTCTTAGAATGGGCTATGGTGACGGTGCAGTCCTGTTGCAGCAGCAGTTGCGCCATTGGCTTGCCGACGATGTTGGAGCGCCCGACGATGACAGCATGCTTGCCCGCAAAGCTGTCGCCATAGGTTTGCATGGCGTCTTTCAGCAGCATCAGCGAGCCGAGCGGCGTACACGGCACGATGCCGGGCAGGCCGACGGCCAGACGTCCGGCATTGGCGACGTGGAAACCATCGACATCCTTGTCAGGGTCGATAGCGTCGATCACCTTGAGCGACGACATATGTTTCGGCAGCGGCAATTGCACGAGGATGCCGTTGACGGCGCGCTCGGCGTTCAGCTCCGCGATCAGGTTGAGCAGTTCGGCCTCGGAGGTCGCATCCGGCAGGCGGATGGTGCGCGATTCCATGCCGATAGCCAGGGTCTGCTCGCCCTTGCTCCTGACATAGACCTGACTGGCCGGATCTTCGCCGACGATCACCACCACGAGACAGGGCGTCAGACCGTGCGCCGCCTTCAGATCGGCGACATGGCTTTTCAGCCGTTCGCGAAGCTGCGCGGCGTAACCGGCGCCGTCGATGATATTGCCGCGGGATGTCGTCATGAGAGGGCTCTTTCACAAGGCCCGCAGCAGCGCCTCGGTGAGCGCGCGCAGGGCCAGACTCAAAGGCTGGGCGATGGCGGCGTCATACAGGCGCGGTTGCTTTAAGTCCAGATAGGCGTCCTGCACGATCTCGATTTGCAGGGCGAAAATATTGTCCTGCGGCTGACCGTAATGGCGGGTGGTGTAGCCGCCCCGGAACCGCCCGTCGACAACATGGGACCAACGCGTTTCGTTTTCGCGCCAGTCATTAAGCGCAGCCATGATGCGCGGCGCCAGGGTGCGGCCTAAATCCGTCCCGAAATTGAGATCGGGCAGACGGCCCTTGAACAGGCTGGGAATTTGCGGACGGATCGAATGCGCGTCGATCAGCAGGGCATAGCCGTGCCGCGCCTTGATCGTGTCGAGTGTCGCTCGCATACGGTCGTGATAGGGGCGCCAGTACTGGTCGAGGCGCACGGCGATCTCGGCCTTATCCGGGTCAAAATCGTCTTGATAGATCGGAGTCTGGTCGAAATCGCTGAGCGGACACAGGCCGGTCTCGAACTGACCGGGGTAGAGGCGCGCGCTGTCCGGGGCGCGGTTCAGGTCGATCACATAACGCGAATGGGTGGCGAACAGGGTCGAGGCGCCCAGTTCAGGCGCAAAATCGAACAGGCGATGGACGTTGAAATCGGTTTCGCCGACGCTGAGGCCGGTCTCGTTCATTCGGGCAGCGATGCACGGCGGAAGAGATGTGCCGACATGTGGCGCCGACACAAGCAAGGGACCAGAGCCAGCCTGAAATTCAAACGGGGGGACTTTGTCCGTAAGCGGAACATTTGACGGCATGGTTGCAGTTGAACCTTTTGCCGCGCGGCCTGTCAAGCCAACCTGTCAAGCTGTGTTACGCCGCCTCGCGACCGAATCGCAAGCGACCGAGCGCTTTGCCGAGGTCCAGCAACAGGTCTTCCGGCTTTTTTGGCAGCTTGGCTTTGAATTTTTCAAACGCCATGACCTGCTCGATATTGCGTTTGATCTGCGCTTCCTGCGCGTCGCGGCCCTGGGTGAGGCGCGTCATCAGGGCGGTGGACAGGATGCCGCTGACGATCAGGCGTTTGGAATAGTGGTTTTCATCAAGCGCCGTATCGCCCGCCAGCCGCCAGATGCGGTCGGCTGTGGCCCACATCAGCTTGTGATACAGGGCGGCGTGGGGCGGCAGGGCGAAAAAGCCCATCAGGCGCCGCGCCAGTTCGGATTGTTCCGCCGCCGTATTGAGGCGCAGGTTTAGCAGGTAGCCGATCCTGTCGCGGATGCGCATGGCCGCCAGCGATTCGGTGGTTTGCGGCGCATCCAGAATCTCGTCGTGCTTCCGCCAGATCAGGGCGGCTATGTCGGCGGCGCCATTGGGCGCGATCAGATCGCATTCGGCTTCGGAAAATCCCGCCTTGCGCGCCCCGGCCAGCACGCTCTGGCGATTGAGGCCAAGCTGCGGAATATAGTCGGCGACGGCCAGCGCCAACTGGCTTTCAGCGGCTTTGAGCGGGGAGGCGATGCTTTTCATGCGTATCAGCATAAACCCCAATGCGCGCATCGCCAAGCGGTCCTTGCGTGGCCAATAGGCCGCATAATGCCGCAGGCGAGGCGGATTCGGCAAAAAAACGCGACGAAATTCCCTTTTCACGTGGGGCTGATCTGGACAGGGCGGGATTGCTCATGTATGGCAGTCCCCGATTTTCCCGCCAGCTAGCGTTGGCGGGGACAGGTTTTTATTCACTTTTGGCGGAACGAACGGCGACGCAGCCCGGTTTGTCTTTACGCCTTCGACCCTGAATGGAGAGATACCTCTGGTACAGATTTTCGTCCGCGACAACAATGTCGATCAGGCCCTGAAGGCCCTGAAGAAGAAGATGCAGCGCGAAGGCTCCTTCCGCGAAATGAAGCGTCACGTCCATTACGAAAAGCCGTCCGAGAAGCGCGCCCGCCAGCAGGCGGAAGCCGTGCGCCGCGCCCGCAAGCTGGCCCGCAAGCGC
>DATMTF010000351.1:0-13745 GCA_035565015.1 Asticcacaulis sp.
CAAAGACAAAACCGACAGCGCTGTCAACCTTTGCAACGCAGCGAAAATTTCACTTGACCCACAGGGAGAATGCGGGCTTTGTCGCTCGCGAAAAACCCGCCGGACATACAAATGCGCGGGAACATGGGGATCATTTGCGCGGCCCCGCCGCTAAGTTTCTGAATTATCATATAAATTGCGAGTCCTGTCTTGAAGATTCTTCGCCGCCGCAAAACCAAGATCGTCGCCACCTTAGGCCCGGCCAGCTCCAACGCCGAGATGCTGGAGCAGTTGCATCAGGCCGGCGCTGACGTCTTTCGCCTGAACTTCTCGCACGGCAGCCACGAAGACCATGGGCGCAATATCGACCTGATCCGCGCGCTCGAAGCCAGGACCAAGCACCCGATCGGCATTCTGGCCGATGTGCAGGGACCGAAGCTGCGCGTCGGACGCTTCATGGGCGGCGCCGTCGTGCTGACCAACGGCCAGACCTTCCGCCTCGATCTGAACCCGACGCCGGGCGATTCGCGTCGCGCCAACCTGCCCCACCCTGAAATCATCAAGGCGGCCCAGATCGGCTCACACCTGCTGCTCGACGACGGCAAGCTCAAACTGCGCGTCACCCATGTGCGCGATGATCATCTGGAGACCGTGGTGGTCAATGGCGGGCGCCTGTCCGACCGCAAGGGCGTCAATGTCCCCGACGTGGTGCTGCCGATCCCGGCCCTGACCGAAAAAGACCGCGCCGACATGGCCTTCGCGCTGGAGCGCGGCGTCGAGTATATTGGCCTTTCCTTTGTGCAGCGTCCCGAAGACGTTCTGGAGGCGCGCGAATTGATCAAGGGGCGCGCCTGGGTGCTGTCCAAGATGGAGAAGCCGCAGGCGCTCGACAATCTTGAGGAAATCGTACGCCTTTCCGACGCCATCATGGTGGCGCGCGGCGATCTCGGCGTCGAACTGCCGCCCGAAGAGGTGCCGCTGGCGCAAAAGCGGCTGGTCGCCAGCGCTCGCGCGTCGGGCAAGCCGGTGATCGTCGCGACTCAAATGCTGGAATCGATGATCTCGGCCCCGACCCCGACCCGCGCCGAAGCCTCGGACGTCGCCACCGCCGTGTTCGACGGCGCCGACGCGGTCATGCTGTCCGCCGAAACCGCCGCCGGTCAATTCCCGATCGAAGCCGTCACCATCATGGACCGCATCGTCGCCCGCGTCGAAAAGGACGACGGCTGGCGCGGCCTGACCGACCGCCGCCGCCCGGAGCCGGAAAAGACCACTTCCGGCGCCATCGCCGCCGCCGCGTCTCAGGTCGCCCAGACCATCGACGCCGCCGCCATCGCCGCCCTGACCAATTCAGCCAACACCGCCCTGCGCGTCGCGCGCGAACGCCCGACCGCGCCGATCCTGGGCCTGACGCCGAACAATGAAACCGCCCGCCGCCTGGCCCTGACCTGGGGCGTGCATCCCGTGGTGGCCCCCGTCACCCATTCGATGACGGAAACCGTCGCGGTCGCCACCAAGATCGCGCGCACCGAAGGCATAGCCGAGCCCGGTCAGGACATCGTCATCGTCGCGGGCATGCCGTTCGGCAAGTCCGGCTCGACCAATGCGCTGCGCGTCGCCCGCGTCTCGCGCACCAATGCCGAAGAAGTCGAATTTGTCGAAGACAAGTAAGCCTTCCTAAAAGCTTTTCTGACAGGCTTCGTGCAACCACGGAGCCTGTTTTGCCATCCGCCACCCTGACCTTTCTGCGCGACGCGCGCTGGCTGAACGCTGAACGCCTGCGCGGCTACAGCCTGATTCTGCTCGGCGTCAGCGCGGCGGGATTCCTTGTCTGGGTCGCTCTGTCGCATGGCCTGATCGACCGCACAGGCAAGCCGCTCGGCACGGATTTCATGAGTTTTTACGCCGCCGGAAAGCAGACGCTGACGGGTCGCGCCGCAGAAGCCTGGAGCCCGCAGGCGCACCATGCTGTCGAAAACGCCATTTTCGGGCGCGACCTCGGCGATTGGGCCTTCTTCTACCCGCCCGCCTATCTGCTGGTCTGCGTTCCGCTGGCGCTTCTGCCCTATGGCGCCGCCCTTATCGTCTGGCTGAGCGCGACGACGGCGACCATGCTGGCGCTCGTCAGAAGCTGGCTGCGCCGCCTTTCGGACGCGCCGGTCCTTATGCCTCTGCTGGCCTTTCCGGCGCTGTGGATCAATCTCGGCAACGGCCAGAACGCCGCCCTGACCACGGCGATCTTCACCAGCGGCGCGCTGCTGCTGCCGAAACGCCCATGGCTGGCGGGCGCCGTCTTCGGTCTTTTGATCATCAAGCCGCAGCTTGGGCTGGCTCTGCCGGTCCTGCTGGCGGCGTCGGGGCGCTGGAAAACCTTTGCAGGCGCGGCCCTGAGCGCGCTCGGCCTCAGCCTGCTGGCCCTGCCAGTGGTCGGCATGGACGGCTATATCGCCTTCCTGCGCAATATGTCGCTGGCGCACGCCACGCTGGATCAGGGCCTCGTGCCGCCCTCCTCCATGGTCAGCCTGTTCGCCGCCGTCAGGACGCTGGGCGGCAACGCCGGTTTCGCCTACGCCGCGCAAGGGGTCGTCGCCCTCTGCGTTCTGGCCGTCGCCGCCTGGGTCGTCTGGCGCTACAGGCCCGGCGCCCCCGCCTTCTGCGCCCTGCTGGCCGCCGCCACCTTGCTGATCAGCCCCTTCCTGCTCGATTACGACCTGCTGCTGGCGGCGCTTCCGCTCGGCTGGCTGATCGTGCAAGGCGCGCAGACCGGCTTTCGCCCGTGGGAAAAACTGCTGCTGCTCGGCGCCTGTCTGACGCCGCTGCTGGCGCGGTCGCTGGCGGCCAATCTGCACCTGCCAATCGCGCCCATAATGATGCTGGCCCTGTTCGTCCTGATCGTCCGCCGCATCCAGGCGCCCGCTCCGGTCGCCGCCGCCCATCTGAGGCCCGCCCACGCATGACGCTTCTCAACGCCCTGCGCCGCATGGACAGTTTTACCCCGGAGCGCGCGCGCCTCTACAGTCGCTGCGGCGCCGTCGGCTTCATCCTGCTCGCGGCGTTGTTCTGGTTCAAGTTCGCAATTCTGCACCCGTCCGGCGATCCGATGGGCGGCGACTTCGTCAGCTTCTGGGCCGCGTCGAAACTGACCTTGAGCGGCCACGCCGCCGACGCCTGGCGTCCGGCCCTGCACGCCGCCGTCGAGAACAGGCTGTTCGCCAGTCCGCACGGCTATCTCGCCTTCTTCTACCCTCCGCCCTATCTGATGGTCTGCGCGCCGCTGGCCCTGCTGCCCTATGGCTGGTCGGCGCTTGTCTGGATGGCGACGACAACCACGCTGGGCGTCTGGGCCACATGGAAAGCGCTGGAGAAACAGTTGCCGCTGACCGCCCTGCTGGCCTTTCCGGCGATCTGGATCAATATCGGCTGCGGCCAGAATGGCGCCCTGTCGCTGGCCATACTGAGCGGCGGTTTCGCCCTCATGCCGCGCCGCCCGATCTTAAGCGGCCTCGTTCTCGGCTGTCTGGTGATCAAGCCGCAACTGGCCGTCGCTCTGCCCTTCGTTCTCGGCGGCGCCGCGCTGGCCCAGCCGCGTTACTGGAAGACATTCTTCGCCACGGGCGCCAACGCGGTCCTTCTGTGCGGCCTGTCGTGGCTCACCTTCGGAAACGTGGGCTGGAGCGCCTTCCTCGCCAACAGCGCCTATGCGCGCGAAGCCCTGCACCGCGGCCTCGTCGATCCGGCTCTGATGCAGAGCCTGTTCGCCGGTATGCGCGTCCTCGGCGTCGCCATTGCGCCCGCCTTTGTCATGCAAATTCTGCTGTCGCTCGGCGTTCTGGGCGCGGCGGCCTATCTGAGCTTTCGCCATCGCCTCGAAGGGCCGACGCTTGGCGCGCTGGCCGTCGCCGCCACCGTGGTGGCGACGCCGTTCATGCTCGACTACGATCTCGTTATTCTGGCCCTGCCGCTGGGCTGGCTGTGCGTCCAGGGCGCGCAAAAAGGCTTCCGAGATTGGGAAAAGCTGCTGCTGCTGATCGTCTTCTTCCTGCCGCTCGTCTCGCGCAAGCTGGCTCAGGACATCCATACGCCCATCGCGCCGCCGGTCCTGTTGATCCTGTTCGCCCTGACGCTCAACCGCCTTCTCAGACCCGCACAGACGTCCGCGCTGCAGGTCACAAGTCCGTGCTGAGAAAAGCGGCGGGCAGCAGCTCCGCCATGCGCATGGCGGTCTTCGGCCCGTCCGCATCGCACAGCCACACCCGCGCCTCCGGCCCGGCGAACTCGGCCAGCTTCTGACGGCAGCCGCCGCAGGGCGGACACAGCGCCTTTTTCTCAGCCAGAACCGCGACCTCAGCGATGCGCGTCTGGCCCGCCATCACCATAGCGGCGACGGCCACCGCCTCGGCGCATAGCCCTTCGGGGAAGGCGGCGTTCTCGATATTGGCGCCGCTGAACACGCGACCGTCAGCGCTGCGGATCGCCGCGCCGACGGGAAAGTGCGAATAGGGGGAATGCGAGCGCGTCATCGCCGCGCGCGCCGCTTCAAACAGATCCTGAGCCATGAACGTCCTCATCCGGGACGCAGCAGCCTGACGCAGAAGCGCCTTTCTGGCCAGTTAAATCCGCGCCTATTCTATATATTCTGGCGCGTCGATGCGGCGGCCCAGCAGCATGGCGTCGGCTACGATGCGCAGGGGACTGAAATCGGCGTCGCTTTCGCCCTTCCTGATCAGCTCGTAGAAGTGTTTGTAAAGGCCGGGATATTCGGCTTCCTTCGGCTGGGCGATCGTCTTGCCGTCGATCTCCAGACCGGCGCCGCCCATCGACAGGGTCAGCTTCTCGAACGATTTGGATTCGACGAAGATGCTCCAGGTCTGCACGCCTTCCTGCAAGAAGTCGTATTCGGCGCGGATCGGCACGCCGCTTTCGCTGATCATGTCCAGTTCGACCTGAATCGGCGCCTGACAGTTGACCGGCGTGTGCAGGTCGGCCTTCTTGACCATCACAGCGTCCGGCAGGATGCGCGTCAGGATCGACAGCGAGTTGATGCCAGGATCGAACACGCCCATGCCGCCGGCTTCGAAGATCCAGCGCTGGCCGGGGTGCCACTGACGGACGTTTTCCTTCCAGTGGATCGTGACATTGCGAATCTCACGCGCCGCGATCCATTCGCGGGTCGCCTCGACCGCCGGGGCGAAACGCGAATGCCAGCTCGCCAGCACGGAGACGCCTTTCGCCGCCGCCATCGCCCGGATCGACTCGGCCTCGCCCAGGGTCGCCGCAGGCGGCTTTTCCAGAAAGACGTGACGACCGATCTCGATAACCCGTCTGGCGATCTCGTGGCGGATCTGCGGCGGCGTGCAGATGGCGATGGCCTCGATCTCCGGATGGGCGCTCATCATGGCGTCCAGATCCTTATAGGCCTGCACGCCCTCAGGACGCGCGTGCGGCGAACAGCCCGCCACCAGTTCAAGATTCTTGTTGGCGCGAATGGAGGGAATATGCTGGTCCACCGCGATCTTGCCGAGGCCGATCAGACCGATTTTCAATGGCTTACGCCCCAGCGAAAGAAGTCCCATAGTTCGTTTCCTTATCGTCTTAAATTTCGTCTATATATTATAATACAATTCGATCAAGCGCTTGTATTCACAGTTGCGCGTCCAAATCGAACATTTTCTCCGTCGGGCCGCTTATCCGCTCCGTCCGGTGAATGGCGAAGCGAACTCGTGCATTCTTCCGGTGCACGTTTATTTTGTCAGACTATTTGCCAGAGCCTCCGCCTGAAAGCAATCGTCAAGACGGCGGCGCATGAAATTTCATATTTGACCTATCTGTTCATATGTGATGTGCTAATCCGGCAAGGCGGCGACAGACCGCCTTTTACTTCTTTTCGGACAGGCGAGGCGATGATTGAGGCGCAGCAAGATACAAGCAGGCGACGGACCGGCTTCTGGCCGGTGATTTTGATCACGGCCCTTTTCTTTTTCTGGGGGATCGCGAACAATCTCAACGATATTCTGATTCCGCAGTTCAAAAAGGCGTTCAGCCTGACCGACATCATAGGCGTGATCCTCGCACACGCCTCGGCGCGCGCCGCCATCATCGCGCCCCTGCTCTGCTTCGTCGTCGCCCTCTACGGCTTGACAAGCCGCAAAAGCGAAACCGCCACGACCGAAGACATTGCCAGAGGGGTCGCGCCGTGATCGATGCGCACATGCACATCTGGCGCATCGGTCAGAACGGTCACGAATGGCCGGGACCGGACCTGCCCGCCATCTATCGCGACTTCCTGTTTGGCGATCTCGACGCCCCCGCCGACCTTGACGGAGTCGTGCTGGTGCAATCGCAACCCAGCGATGATGATACGGCCTGGATGCTCGAACAGGCCGCGCAGAACCCCAGGATTCTGGGTGTGGTCGGCTGGACCGACCTGGCGGCGCCGGATGCGCGGACGCGCATCGATGGACTGACGCGCCATCCGAAACTGCGCGGCCTGCGTCCGATGCTGCAAGGCCTGAATGACGATGCGTGGATTTTACGCCCTGATGTGGAGTCGGCTCTGGAGGCCATGATCGCGCACGACCTCGCTTTCGACGCGCTGATCTTCCCGCGCCATCTGCCGCACATCGCCGAGCTGGCGCGGCGCTGGCCGGATCTGCGCATCGTGATCGACCACGGCGCCAAGCCGCAGATTTCGCAGCCCGACGCCGCGCCTGTCTGGCGCGACGCCATCGCCGCCGTGGCGCAGCATCCCAATGTCGCCTGCAAACTGTCAGGTCTGATCACCGAAGCCGCGCCGGGCGCCCCCCTTGACGCCGTACAGCCCTACGCCGATCATCTATTGACCGTGTTCGGCGCCGAACGCCTGATCTGGGGATCGGACTGGCCGGTCCTGACTCAGCGCTGCGGCTGGCGCGACTGGCGCGGCTGGACGCAAGGCTGGCTGGCCGATAAACCCGCCGCTGCGCGCGCCGCCATCCTCGGCGGCGCCGCCGAACGCCTTTACGCTCTCCACCGGATGCCCGCCTGATGCCCGACGCCGAAAAATCCTCCGCAAAATACCGTGCGCCCGCCCTCGAAAAGGGGCTGGACGTGCTGGAACTGCTGGCCGCCACCAAGACGCCCATGACCCTGTCGCAGATCAGCGCACGTCTGTCGCGGTCGGTCAGCGAACTGTTCCGCATGGTGCAGGTGCTGGAAGCGCGCGGCTATGTCGCCCCGTCGTCCGGCGGCGACGGGTTCGAGCTGACCAACAAGCTGTTCTCGCTCGGCCTGTCGCGAGGGCCCAGCCAGAACCTGCTGGCCAGCGCCATGCCGCTGATGCAGGCTTTAAGCGAGGAGACGCGGCAGGCCTGCCATCTGGCCATCGTCTCCGACGACCGCATGGTGGTGATCGCCCGCGTCGAGGCGCCCGGCGATCTCGGCTTTTCAGTGCGTGTCGGTTATCAGCGTCCGCTGGCGCATTCGACCTCCGGTCTCGTCATCTACGCCTTCCAGAAGCCGAAAATCCGCGAACAATGGCGCCTTACACTGCGCCCTGCCCTGACGCAGGACGAGTGGGCCACGTTCGAGGCGCAGGCCGAACGCGCCCTGTCACAGGGCCATTTCACCTCGCCGTCGGAATATATCGACGGCATTACCGACCTGTCGGCGCCGATCGCCAGCGATATCGGCGTCATCGCCGCCCTGACCATGCCCTATATCCACATTCACGATGGCCTCACTCAGGACGAGGCCCTGGTGAAGCTCAAGACCGCCGCTTCGACGCTGTCAAAAGCGCTCGGCGGCTGACTTTGCCCTTTCTATAAAAGCAAAAAAACAGCGTCACACGATTATGAATCCGTTTCTTCTTCTGCATCCCGACGACAATGTGCTCGTCTGCCGACAGGCCGCGCCCGCAGGCGCGCCGCTTGTGCTTGACGGGCAGATGATCGCCCTGCCCGCCGCTATCGCCGTCGGCCACAAGATCGCGCGCCGCGATCTGCAACCCGGCGACAAGGTCATCAAGTACGGCGCGCCCATCGGTTCGATGACCGCGCCCTGTCCGCCCGCCGGACACGTCCACCTGCACAATATGCAAAGCGATTACATCCCCTCCCACACGCGAGAGGTCACCGGTCATGAGCACTGAGTTCGCGCCCTTTGAGGCTTTCCTGCGCCCCGACGGACGCAAGGGAATCCGCAATATCGTCGTCGTCGCCTATCTGGTCGAATGCGCGCACCATGTCGCGCGCCGCATCGTGGAAACGAGCGGTCGCGACGACGTGCATCTGATCGGCTTCCCCGGCTGCTATCCCAACGCCTACGCCTACCGCATGATGGAGGCGCTGACGACGCATCCCAATGTCGGCGGCGTCGTACTGGTCAGCCTCGGCTGCGAAGGTTTTAACCGCGAAGATTTGAAGCGCCATATCGAAGCGTCGGGCCGCCCGGTCGAAACCTTCGTCATCCAGCAGGCGGGCGGCACCCGCGCCACCATTGCGGCGGGCGTCGAAGCGGTCAGCCGCATCCGCGCCGAAGCCGCCAAAACCCCGCGCGTCGCCATGGACGTGTCGGAACTGGTCATCGGCACGATCTGCGGCGGCTCGGACGGCACGTCAGGCATCACCGCCAACCCTGCCGTCGGGCGCGCCTTCGATACGCTGGGCGCAGCGGGCGCGGCCTGTATCTTCGAGGAAACCGGCGAACTGGTCGGCTGCGAACGCATCATGGCCTCGCGCGCCCTGACGCCGGAACTGGGCGCGGAGCTGGAGCGCTGTGTGCAAAAGGCGGAAAGCTATTACACGGTCATGGGATACGGCTCGTTCGCGCCCGGCAATGCCGAGGGCGGTCTGACGACGCAGGAAGAAAAGTCGATGGGCGCCTATTCCAAGTCGGGCTCAGCCCCGATCGTCGGCATACTCAAGCCCGGCGACATTCCCCCATCGGGCGGGCTTTACCTGCTCGATGTGGTGCCGGACGGCGAGCCGCGCTTCGGCTTCCCCAACATCTCCGACAATGCCGAGATCGTCGAACTGATTGCCTGCGGCGCTCATCTGACCCTGTTCACCACCGGACGCGGCAGCGTGGTCGGCTCGGCCATCTCGCCGGTGATCAAGATCTGCGCCAATCCGGAGACCTATCGCCGCCTGCCCGACGACATGGATATTGACGCAGGCCGCATCATGGAAGGCCGGGCCAGCCTTGACGAGGTCGGCGCCGAGATCACCGATCTGATCCTGCGCGTCGCGGGCGGAGAACCCTCCGTATCCGAGGCGCTCGGCCACACCGAATTCATCCTTACCTATAAGAGCTTCGAGCCGGTCGGCCCCGCCTGCCTGCCCCTTCGGGGCAAGCAGGCTTCCCTGTAGCTCAGACGCCGCATGGCCCGCCCAAGGGTGGGCGGCGTGCGGTCGCACTTGCCGGAACTCAAAAGCGTATTTGAGTTCCGGAACAGCATGGAGATCTAAACTATGAGACGCCTTTCCGGCAAAACCGCCCTTATCACCGCCGCGGGCCAGGGCATTGGCCGCGCCACCGCCGAACTGTTCGTTGCGGAAGGCGCGCGCGTCATCGCCACCGATCTTAACCCCGCCACGCTCGACATCGACGGCGCCGAAGGCCGCCCGCTCGACGTCACCGACGCCGCAGCGGTCAAGGCTATCGCCGCCGAATTTCCGGAAGTGAATGTGCTTTATAACTGCGCGGGCGTCGTCCATGCAGGCGCCATCCTCGACTGCGATGAGGACCAGTGGGGCTTCGCCCTGTCGCTCAACGTCACGGCGCAGTATCGCATGATCCGGGCCTTCCTGCCGCAGATGATCAAACTGGGCGGCGGCTCGATCATCAACATGTCTTCGGTCGCTTCATCGATCAAAGGCGTGCCCAACCGCTTCGCCTACGGCGCCACCAAGGCCGCCGTCATCGGCCTGACCAAGGCGGTCGCCGCCGACTATGTGACGAAGGGCATACGCTGCAACGCCATCTGCCCCGGCACGGTCGAGACTCCGTCCCTGCTGCAACGCCTGCGTGATACCGGCGACTTCGATAAGGCCTATGCCGACTTCACGTCGCGCCAGGCCATGGGCCGCTTCGGCAGACCTGAAGAACTGGCCGCGCTGGCGCTTTACCTCGCCTCCGACGAATCCGCCTTCACCACCGGCCAGACCCACATCATCGACGGCGGGTGGATCAATTAGACCCGATGGCGCGCTTCTCTTCGGCAGCCAAGAATTGACTTCTGCGACAACCGGTATGATTATCCGGAAGAACAGGAGACGACGCCATGAGCTTTATCGACGCGATCAAGAGCGGGTTCAAAAATTACGTCAATTTTCAGGGTCGCGCCACGCGGTCGGAATACTGGTGGTGGGCGCTGTTTGAAATCCTGCTGATGTTCATTCCCGCTTTTCTTATCGGGCTCGGCGGCGGCGGCTCGGATTCTTTGGCGACGATTGGCGGCCTGCTCTATATCGTCATTGGTCTGGGCCTGTTATTGCCCAGCCTGTCCGTTTATATCCGCCGCCTGCACGACACCGATCACAGCGGCTGGTGGATTCTGCTCGGCTTTATCCCTGTGATCGGCGGCATTGTGCTGCTGGTCTGGACGATCATGAAGGGGACGAACGGGCCGAATAAGTACGGCCCCGATCCACTGGCGCCGAGCGTCGCCTCTGTCTTCTAACGAATTGTCGTCCAGGGTTTCGACAACAGGGTCGCGCAGGTGATCAGGCCGACCAGCGAATAGGTCTGCGGGAAATTTCCCCATAGCTCGCCGGTCTCGACCTGCACGTCCTCGGACAGCAGGCCCGATGAGGTCCGCCGCGCCAGCATGGCCTCGAACAGGCGGCGCGCCTCGTCGATCTCGCCCTGCATGTACAGCGCTTCGATATACCAGAAGGTGCAGAAGTTGAACGCGGTCTCCGGCTCGCCGAAATCGTCGGGCTCGACATAGCGATAGAGATTGTCGCCCTTGCGCAACGCCTTTTCGACCGCCTTGAAGGTGGCGACGCAGCGCGGATCATCGGCAGGCAGAAAGCCCAGCTCGAACAGTTGCAGCAGGCTGGCGTCCAGCTCCTCGCCCTCGAACGATCCGGCGAAATAGCCTTTCTCCGCGTTCCAGGCGCGCGTCTCGATCGCCTTGCGGATGATGGCGGCGCGCTCGGTCCACAGGGCCTGCGAATCGGGCAGGTTGAGATTGCCCGCGCAATTGGCCAGCCGGTCGCAGGCCGCCCAGCACAGCAGGGCCGAATAGGTGTGGACGCTGGCGCGCGTGCGGAATTCCCATAAACCGGCGTCGGGCGTGTCATAGACCGCGAAGGCGCGCTCGCCGACCTTCTCCATGGCGCGGAACTCAGCCTCCGACCCTAACCGCAACAGGCGCTGGTCGAAGAAGGATTGCGTCAGCGGCAGGATGATCTGGCCATAGACGTCGTGCTGGTGATGCTCATAGGCCTGGTTGCCGATGCGCACCGGCCCCATGCCGCGATAGCCTTTGAGGTCCGGCGCAATGCGCTCGACCAGGTTCGATTCCAGCGCCACCGAATAGAGCGGCTGAACGTGTCCGCCCGCCGCCATATCAACGAGATTGCGCAAATAGACGAGGTAGGATTCCAGCATGTCTGCGGCGCCCATCCGGTTGAGCGCGCGCACGACATAATAGGCGTCGCGGATCCAGCAGTAGCGATAGTCCCAGTTGCGCCCGGTATTGGCGGCTTCGGGAATCGAGGTGGTCATGGCCGCGACAATAGCGCCGGTGTCCTCATAGACGCACATTTTCAGCGTGATGGCGGCGCGGATCACCGCATCCTGCCATTCCAGCGGCAGGGTGAGGGTGCGCGTCCAGGCCTGCCAGTAGCTGGTGGTGGCGTGCAGCATGTGCATAGCGTCGGCCAGCACGTCGGCGGGATAGGGCTCGTCCGGACCGAGATGGAAGGCCAGCGGCTGCTCCAGGCGGAAGGGCGGGGCGTCCCCGTCGCCGAGATAGCTGAGCGGCGCATTGGTGGTCAGGCGCAGGGTGTGATGGCCGCAGGTGTAACGCACATGGCTGGAGCCATAGGTTTCGCGCGCCCGGTCGCGGCCATAATTGCCGGTCGGCGTCATCTTGACGCGCAGGCGCGGCGTACCTTTCACCGGGCGCACCAGACGATAAAACGCCCAGGGACGGAAGGTGCGATTGAGATTGTAAAGACGCGGGGCGAAGTCGATGACTTCCAGGATTGCGCCGTGTTCGTCCTCCATTTCGGTGCGCAAGACGGCGGTATTGCGGATATAGGCTTGCCGGATGGCTTTCAGATCGGTCATTTCGATCGCCCAGAAGCCGGCGCTTTGCGAACTGCAATCGGCGTCGCCACAGGTCGGCTCCAGCAGGGCTGAAAACACCGGCTCGCCGTCGATACGCGGATAGCAGGCCCAGACGAAGCGCCCGCGCCGGTCGATCAGGGCCGTGGCGTTGCAATTGCCGATGGGGGACAGGTCGAGGCTGGTCTGCACGGAGGAGTCCTTATAAGCCGCTTTTAATATCGAATTACCATCGTGAGGATGCCGCGATCCATTCACGAATTGTTGTGCGCTGCATCACAGAAACGCGATATGATGGCGAAATATAGGCTCCAGTCTGGACAATGGCAATCATTGACGTTAATCTGAATCTTCCTTTGATAATTCCTTTACGGAATTTTTATTTTCCGGGCATCTGTTCGATTTATCGAATTTTCTTGCGCCTGCTATAGTTTATTACTTGGCGCATATCAGTGTTCGGAACGCTTTAACTGACATTTCGACCCATTGAAAGAGGAGGGCAGGCGTGACGAAAGTTTTGTGCAGTGCGAAATACGGTATAGGGCGGCAGGCATGACCCGGTCCGCGCCCCCGCATGAGCTGCGCCTCGATCACGCCGCCCTGTTTCTCGATCTCGACGGCACGCTGGCGCCGTTTTGCAACACGCCGGACGGTGTGGGGCCGGACGCCCGTCGCAATGGCCTGCTGCGCGAGCTGGCGCGGCGGCTGAACGGTCGTCTGGCGGTGATCAGCGGACGTTCGATCGCCGATCTCGACCGCATTCTGGCGGGCAGCGTGCTGTGCGTGGCGGGCAGCCACGGCCTGCAACGCCGCGACGCGCGCGGGCATGTCATGGCCGCCCCGGTCCATCCGGGCGTGCAGGTCGCCACCGACGCCTTCGAGGACTTCGCTGGCCAACGCCCCGGCGTGCTGGTCGAGCGCAAGCCGCTCAGCGTCGCCCTGCATTACCGCAATGCGCCGCAGGCCGAGGGCGACGTGCAGGCGCTGGCTCTGGAGCTGGCGCGCGCGACGGGGTTGAAGCTGCAACTGGGCGCCTGCGTGGCCGAACTGGTCACATTGGGCGCCGATAAGGGGCAGGCCCTCAACGCCTTTATGCGCGAAGCGCCATTTACGGGCGCCTCGCCGGTCTTTGTCGGCGACGACCTGACCGATGAGGACGGCTTTCGCGCCGCCGTGGATTTAAGCGGTTACGGCGTACTGGTCGGCCCGCCTCGCCCGACGCGCGCGCAATGCCGCCTCGATTCGTCCGCCGCCGTCATCGACTGGCTGCAGGGCCTGCTTGCGGCTGAACATTTATCCCTGGAGTGTGTACAGTGAGCCGTCTGATCGTCGTATCCAACCGCGTCAATCCGCCCGCCGACAAGGGGGTCGGCACCGCCGGCGGCCTGGCCATGGCCCTGAGCGCGGCCCTGCGCGAAGACAAGGGCCTGTGGTTCGGCTGGAGCGGGGAAACGGTCGAACATTATTCCGGCCAGATGTCGATGCAGGTGGTC
>DATMTF010000352.1:0-6498 GCA_035565015.1 Asticcacaulis sp.
CGAAGCGCTATGAGCCGGATATGTCGAAAGAAATCGCGATTATCGGCGCAGGCCCCGCCGGACTGATGGCCGCCGACCTGTTGAGCGCCGCCGGGCGCCGGGTGACGATTTACGACCGCATGCCCTCGCCTGCGCGCAAATTCCTGATGGCCGGGCGTGGCGGGCTGAACCTGACCCATTCGGAGCCGTTCGAGCGCTTTGTCGCGCGTTATGGTCGGCGCGCGCCTGTGCTGCGTGCGGCGCTGGAAGGCTTTACACCCAAGGATTTGCGTGACTGGGCCGATGCTTTGGGGGCTGAAACCTTTGTCGGCACGTCGGGGCGGGTGTTTCCGAAGGCTATGAAGGCGTCGCCCTTATTGCGCGCCTGGCTGGCGCGGCTTGAGGCGCAGGGTGTGGGCCTGCGGCTGCGTTCGGAATGGCGCGGCTGGGACGCTCAGGGGCGGCTGCTTATCGGCGATGAGGCGGTGCAGACGGAGACGACGATTCTTGCGCTCGGCGGGGCCAGTTGGCCGAAGCTGGGCTCGGATGGCGGCTGGGTCGGGCGGCTGGCGGAACGCGGGGTGAAGATGGCGCCGTTTCTGCCCGCAAACGCCGGTTTTCTCACCGGCTGGAGCGACGCCATGCAGCGTTTTGCGGGCGAGCCGTTGAAAAACATCGCGCTCGGTTTTGGCGGACGCAGCGTGAAGGGCGAGATCATGTTGACGCGGCGCGGCCTTGAGGGCGGCGCGGTCTATGCGTTGAGCGGGCCTTTGCGCGAGGCGATCCAGCGGTATGGTTTTGCCGAACTGGTCATCGACCTCAAGCCTGATCTCAATGCCGGTCAGGTCGCCTCGAAGCTGGGGCGCGCCTCGCCGAAGGACAGTCTGAGCAACCGGCTGCGCAAAAGTTTGGGGCTGCCGCCTGCCGCCATCGCGCTCGTGCATGAGACGAAGGCGGCGGATGTCAAGGCTGTTACGGTGCGTCTGACCGGCATGCAGGGGTTGGAGCGCGCCATTTCGAGCGCGGGCGGGGTCAGTTTTGAGGCCGTGACGCCCGATTTCGAGCTGAAGGCGCTGCCCGGCGTCTATTGCGTTGGCGAGATGCTCGACTGGGAGGCCCCGACCGGGGGCTATCTGTTGCAAGTGTGTTTCTCAACCGCAGTGGCGGCGGCGCGGGCGATCCTGCGCTGAGCGGCTGGGGCGTGGAAAGGTTGTTTTTATCCACAGATTACGCAGATTACACAGATTTTCAGGGTTATCGCGCGCTACCGCTATCGACGGTGAGGGAAGCGGGAGGTTTGCCGCTGCGCGGCGAAGGACGTTATCCTGCCTGAAACGGACTCTGGCGATAGCGGTAGCGTGCAGCGGATAAGACAATCTGTGTAATCTGCGTAATCTGTGGATACGCTTTCTTGCCGCCGTCAGAGCGAGCGCGGAACACCACAGATGGTCCCCTCCCCGCTTCGCAGGGAGGGATTATTTCGCTGTGGTGAAGATGGCTTTGAACAGGTCGGGCGTTCCCGCGACGCGCTCAAGGTGCGGGATGCGCAGGCCGTCGTGATAGTCGAAGCGGACGGTGCGGAACGTATCGCCGTCCTGCACCAGCATGTCGATTGTGTCTGAGGTCTTTTCGTTCGCCTTGATCAGGTCGGTCAGCGTGTCGGGGTCGAAGGCCTTATCGTTGACCGCCTTGATCGTCATGCCCTTGGCGAGGCCCGCCTTGAAGGCCGGGCTGTTCCACATCACGGCGCGGATCGCCCCGTCCTTGCCGGCGTTGAGGCCGAGGCTGGTGGTCAGGTTGGCGCCGCCGCGCGCCTTGATGGCTGCGTTCGGTTCGTCATTATAGACGAGTTGATAGCCGCTGGCGCGGATGCCGCCGAGCAGGTCGGGTTGGGTCTTGTCGAGGCGGTCGCGTAAGAAGGTCGCCCAGTCATAAGGATAGACGCTGTTCAGCGTCTTCACCACATCGTCGAAACTGTAGGTCAAGGGCTGCCACGAGCCGTTATAGACGCCGAAAAACGCTTTGGCGAAGTCGTCGAGCGACTTCTTGCCGCCGGTCTTCTGGCGGATCAGCGTGTCGGCCTCGAACCAGATCAGGCTGCCCGCGGCATAATAGTCCTCCGACAACTGCCAGCTTGGCCAGGATTTCGGATTGCGGTCGGACAGGGTGGAATCGTTGGTTGTGTCCTGAACGGTGCGCCAGTCCAGACCCGGCAGGTTCTGGTACATGGCCGCCGTCGCCGCCCACATGTCGAGATTTTGGTGCAAGGTGTAAAGCCCGGCGCGGCCTTCCAGCACCTCGCCCCAATAGGTCGTGCCGCCCTCATAGACCCAAAGCAGGGAATCGCGCATCGGTTCTTCAAAGGTCGGGGTGAACTGGCCGTCCGGGCGGCGGAACTTGCCGTCCCAGCTATGGACATATTCGTGGCCGAGAATGTTGCGCGCCATGCCCTTGCCCGCGGTATTCTGGAAATAGCCGGGTTCGACCGCGTCCTCGGACGAGCGGTGATGCTCCAGGCCGATGCCGCCCATCGGGCCGGAGACGGCGACGAGGAAGTCGTAGTGATTATAGTGATAGCCGCCGAACAGCCTGTAGGCTTCGCGGACAATATTGCCTTGCAGTTTCACCGCCGCGTCGGGAACCTCAAGCTCTTTCGGATCGTCGGCGACCAGGTCCATATGCACGGGAACCGGCCCGCCCGGATCGAGGTCGTAGGCTTTGAAATAGCGCCCGGCCAGCACCGGCGAATCGATCAGATTGTCGTAGGAGATCGGCTTGAAATGCACGACATCGCCGTCGCGATGGTCCGTCTCCAGCGCCGTGGCGTACTCCCAGCCCGTTGGCAGGGTCAGGCTGGCTTGAACGGGAATGCGGCGCGTATAGTAGCCCGCCGGGTACATGGAGGCGAACCACCATTCCAGGTCCATCATGGTTTTCGTATGCACGATCACGCCGTCATCGGTCGTCAGCGGCGTCAGGAACTGGAAGTCGAGCGTGACCGTCTTCGCGCCTTCGGGGACGTCGATATGGAAGGCGTGGACATGCACCTCGTCGCGCGTCCACGGGATCGTCTTGCCGTCCGCGCTGAATGTCACGCCCGCGATCTTGGTCGGGTCGGAATCGGAGCGGTCGGTGTGGGTGCCGGGAATCCAGGACGGCGACATGACCACCATCGGGCCGGATGCGGCGACCGGTATGACCTCATGGATGCGGATGATGTGGTGGTCGAGATCGGTGGCGTCCGCCGAGACGGTGAGCATGCCCGGATAGTCGATATCCTGCGGCGTCGGCAGGTCCGGCGCGGGCGGCAGCGGCTGGGCCAGCGGTTGCTGCGTCCCTGCCAAAGGGGTTTGAGACAGCGGAATCTGAGCGTTTGCAGCGCCCGCCGCCAAAGCCGCCATCATGGCCAGTATTGAAACCGCCCGCATATCGCCCTCCGTAAACCGAAGGACGGACTATTGCAGGATTTACCGCCCTGTAAAGGCGGTTTCAGGCGGAACCATCACCCGAAGGTCGCGGTGATGGTCTGGCCGCCGCGCACGATGGTGATGCGCCAGCGGTTGGCCCCGGCCTGCACGGCGGCGGCGAGGTCCGCCGTGGTCGCGATCGTCTTGCCGTTGACGGCGCGGATGATGTCGCCCGGTTGCAGGCCGACATTGGCTGCATAGCCGCCGGAAATGCCGGAAATCATCACCCCCTTGGGCGCCGAGAACGGGTCGATGCCAAGTTCGTCGGCGACGGCGGGCGACAGGTTGACCACCTTGGCGCCCGCGAACGGGTTTTCGCCCTTGAGCAGGCGCTCGTCCTTCGGCGGATTGGCCGACGGCGCCTCGGCCTTGAGCGAGACTGTGATGGATTTGCCGCCGCGCAGCAGTTGCGCCTTGACGGTGTCGTTCGGCGACAGAAGATTGATCTGATAGTTGAGCGAAGCGGCGTCGTTGAGCGGCTGATCGTTCAGCGATGTGATGACGTCGCCGGTCTTCACGCCCGCCTTGTCGGCCGGGCCGCCCGGATAGATGTCCGACACCAGCACGCCTTGCGGTCGCGCCATGCCGAGGCTGCTGGCGATGTCTCCGGTCACCGTGTCGCCCTTCACGCCCAGCCACACATGGGTCAGGTGGTCCGCCCCGCCGACGGCGCTCTCGATCACCCGCTTGACCAGCGGGGCCGGGATGGCGAAGCCGACGCCCGACGACTGGCCCGCCCCGGACAGGATCATCGAATTGACGCCGATCAGATGGCCGTTCATATCGACCAGGGCGCCGCCGGAATTGCCGGGATTGATCGCCGCGTCAGTCTGGATGTAATTGCCGCCTGTCTCGCCGCCCTGCCCGCCTGGGCCGTTCGGTCCCATGCCGGCGCCGACATCGGAGCGGTTGAGCGCCGAGATGATGCCGTTGGTCACGGTCTGGCCGACGCCGAACGGATTGCCGATGGCCAGCACCAGATCGCCAACCTGAAGGTCGCGGTCGTCGTCGAGCGTCAGGGTCGGCAGGTTTTCGCCCTTGGTGTCGATCTTGAGCACGGCCAGATCGGTGCGCGGATCGGCCAGCAGCACCTTGGCCGCATATTGCCGACGGTCGCTTAAGACCACCATGAATTGCTGGCCGCCTTCGATGACGTGATTGTTGGTGACGATGACGCCGTCCTTGCGCACGATGACGCCGGAGCCGAGCGACTGCTGCACCTGATTGCGCGGCTGCACGCCGTAGAACATCTGCCAGAACGGATCGACCTGCTGGCGCACCACGCTCTTGGCGTAGACATTGACCACGGCGGGGGCGGCGATCTTGACGACCGGCGCGAAGGATTCCTTCATGCCCAGCGCGCTGTCGGGCAGTTTGCGCGGCTGTTCGGCGAAGCCCTGGCCCTGAAACTTGCTGGCGTCCTGCGAATGGCTGGGCGAACAGGCCGCCAGCAGGGCGGCGACGGACAGGTACAGCGGCGCGCGCAGAATGGTCATGCTTGGTCCTCCGGTTTTCGTCTCGCAGGACTGAAATTAGAAATCAATGCGGCGGTATCAAGGCCCCGCAAGGACCATTTCGGGCTATTGCGCCGTCCTGGGGCGGATCGACATTCGGTTTCCCGCCTCGTCTCTAATTAGCGAAAAGGGGAGTTATGGATGACGCAGATATCGCAGATTTAGCTTTAACCACAGAAACGAAGTTCGGCGCAGCCAAAACACGGACGATGGCCTATGGCCATCTGCACGGATAAGGGAAGGCGCTGCGCTTACCGCGCTCTCATCTTAATCCGTGTACGCCGCGTAAGCGGCGGTCCGTGCAGACGGCCATAGGCCGTCATCCGTGGTTAAATCCCTTCTAAATCTGAGCCATCCGCGCCATTTGCTCAGGACAGGCATTCTGAAGGTCGATCCGGCCTAGCTTATCGGATCACCTTCGTAGGCGGGCTCGACCTTGAGCGTCGGGGTCACGCCGAGGCCCAGCCACAGGCCGATCAGCAGGAACAGGCCCGCCAGCCCGAAGGCCGCGCCCGACAGCCAGATGGGGACGCCCGCGCGCGTCGCCGCCGCCAGCAGGCCGCCGAAGATCAGCGGCGCGAAAATGGTCGCCATGGCGCCGAGGCTCATATTGGCGCCTTGCAGCCGCCCCTGCTCCTGCGGGTCGATCTTGCTGCTCATCAGCGACTGGATGTTCGGCGTGGTCACGCCCCACAGCGACCCTATGGGCAGGAAGGCGACGAAGATCGGCCAGCTTGGCGCCAGCGCATAGCCGATAAAGGCGACGGCGCCGCAGATCAGGCCCAGCAGCATGGCGCGGCGCTCGCCTATCAGTTTCACGATGCGCCCGGTCAGCCCGCCCTGCACGATGGCCGACAGCACGCCGACCGCCAGCAGCATGAAGCCGACCTGGGTCGGCCCCCAGCCGAAGCGGTAATCGGCGTACAGCACCATGGTCGTCGGAAAGACGCTCTGGGCGAACATCATCAAAAGGTACATGCCGGACAGGCGTAAGACCTGCGCCGAGCGCGCCAGGAATTTGATCGCGCCGACCGGATTAGCGGCGTGGAAGCTGAACGGCTTACGTTTGTCCTTCGGCAGCGATTCCGGCAGCACGAACAGGCCATAGGCGAAGTTGATCAGGCTGAGCGCGCTGGCCGCGTAAAACGGCAGGCGCGGGTCGATGCCGCCCAACACGCCGCCGAGGCCCGGCCCGATGATGAAACCGACCCCGAAGGCCGCGCCCATCAGGCCGAAGACGCTGGCGCGCTTTTCCGGCGGGGTGACGTCGCTCATATAGGCGTAGGCGGTCGAGATGCTGGCCGCCGTCATGCCGGAAATGATCCGCCCGACCAGCAGCCACATCAGGTTCGGGGCCAGCGCCATCAGCAGATAATCGAGGCTGAGGCCGAGATTTGAAGCCAGCACGACGGGGCGGCGGCCCAGCGCGTCCGAGGCCCCGCCCTGCACCGGCGAGAACAGGAACTGCGCCAGCCCCCAGACCGCGCCGAACACGCCGGTCCATATCCCGGCGACCGAGACTGAGCCCTGCACGAAGC